>JAJRYY010000087.1 GCA_024275565.1 Planctomycetota bacterium | reverse complement strand
TGAGGCAGTGCTGTTCGCGCAACGGTGCGTACCCGCCACCTGCCAGAACAGCGCTTGCGTACCGATGAAGATGTCGATGCTCTGGCTATGCGTGTTGCTGTAATAGATGGGGTGCGGAGACTGGATGTTTAAGAGGCGTCTCGCGCGCGGATTGTATGCGAACGTACCCAGGCCGCGTACCGGCGTTCCACCACTGAGTTGCTCGCGCAGGATGTAGTAGACGCATCCCGGTCCCGATCCAGTGTCCGAAAAACGTATTAAATCGTAATTTTGAACGCCTGCCATGTTCGCAGCCACGGTGTAATTTTTCGCGAGCAATTGTGTGATGACGTCGCCCCAGTCCGCAAGATCGTTCCCGGATGGTTGCACGAATCCTCCCGAACCGGATGGTGGAATATTGACGTTGTTCAGAAAGGTCTTGAGATTTCCGCTCATCTGGATGACGCCGCCGGAGAACACAGGCGAGGTCGCAATCAGTACGCATGCGGCGATGATTCGATAGTGCGTCATTGAGCGACTCCTTACTCGGCCAATCGAGTTACCTAGTCAATTGCGGGCAAAACACCGGACACGGTACTGCCATCGCGTGTTATCCGAGGTAGACGGGGTACAGGGCGTAGCGGCGCGTGAAAAAAACAGGATTGCAAAAAAATATCGGATGGATTCAGCATCTCAAACCCTGGTCCGGACTGCGTGAGATGGCGCACCTTCCGCGTCCTATAACGCACCTGCAACGCCGCTCGTTACACCGAAAATCCCGGCAGGGCATCAGAAAGCGATCCGGCAGACTTAAAGGTGAGGGATAACGGTCAGAAAAGTCAAGAACATTGGAAAAAAACACGAGCGTAACAACCAATAATGAGACACCGTAAGAGTTGTGTTACACGCGAGTTGTCTTACGATGAAGGCGACATCTGAGCATGTTGGCGCTCGGATGCAATCGGACAAGGTGACCTGACGAATGTTGTATTCGGAGAAGGTGGCATGACGGAACCAATCACGCGTAGCGGGCATACATTTCATATCCCGGTCATGGGTACGGGATTCAGCATCGACACGGCGATGCGCGTCGCAAAGTACGGCGTTTCAACAGTCATCTCGCTCGTAGACGACGTACTCATCGAGCAGATGCGAAAATACCACTGTGAGAACTCGGGGACGCCGTACGAAGAGATTGGCAGACGCGACGAAGACGCCCGGGCCCGACGGATCACTGCCTATCTGGATCTTCTGGATGGCCTGATCCGGAAACAGGTGCAGACGTTGCAGGCATCACCCTTTGAAGAGGGCAGCGACATCTCACGCTATTTTGAGATGCTTCCGGAGTCCCCTCAGAAAAGCGCCTACCACCAGATACTCGCTGCGGACGACCCGACCGAAAAAACGCGCATGCAGAATGATCTTCGCAGCCTCGCAGTCCCTGGAACGATCGACGTCAACATTATGACAAAGATCGATCGTGATATTTACGTCAAAGGGGAAAAAAGCGCACCCGAGTTCGCAGACGCCATGTCAGGCCTGAGAGGTTATGCCAACAGCAAACTGAATTCAGCCATTATCTTCTCAGCCGGTATGAACCAGCGACTCTACACCTACGCTTCCACGTTCGCAGATTTCTCCCCGGACGAGAATGGCGTCCTCAAGAAAAAGATCATCCTGAAAGTCAGCGATCTGCGTTCAGCCATGATCCAGGGAAAATTTCTCGCCAAGCGTGGCCTGTGGGTTTCCGAGTTTCGCATCGAATCCGGACTCAACTGCGGGGGGCATGCCTTTGCAACGAAGGGTCTGCTCATGGGCCCCATTATGGAGGAGTTCAAGCAGCGAAAGGACGAGCTTCAACAGACGCTCCACACAACTTATTGCAAAGCCCGCAAGGGTGCTTCCGGACCAGCCATCGATGATGCCCCGCTCGACATGCGGATCACAGCGCAGGGCGGGATTGGCACTGCACTTGAAAACGATTTGCTCCTGCAATACTACCGTCTCGACGGCACTGGGTGGGCCACGCCATTCCTGCTCGTTCCCGAGGTCGCAAACGTAGACGAAAACCACCTCAAAATGCTCCAGGACGCGAAAGAACAGGACGTCCACCTGAGCGCCGCATCCCCGCTGAGTACGCCATTCTGGTCGCTCAACAGGTCAGCCAGTGAGGAAGTGCGTCGGCAGCGCGTGCAGGATGGCAAACCGGGAAGCCCCTGCCCGAAGGGATACCTCGTGTTAAACTCAGAGTTTACAGACATCCCGATCTGTCTCGCATCCCGGGCGTACCAGAAACGCAAAATCGAGCATCTTCCCGAAGAGGGATACACACCAGAGCAGCTTGAATTCGTGAAAGAGAACATCGTCGCAAAAGCCTGCATCTGCAACGACCTGGCTGGCGGAGCGACCGTCAAATTCGGAATTGACGAGAAAGCAACAACATCCGTCTGCTGCGGTCCGAATATCACAAATTTCTCTAAAATCGCCACTTTTCAGGAAATGGTGTCTCACATCTACGGCCGACTCTCGCTCCTCACCAACCCGGAACGCCCGCATATGTTCATCCGTGAACTGTCACTTTACATGGACGACCTTCGCAAGGAGTTTATGGAATTTACGCTGGATGTATCCACCCGCGATCCGAAGTTCTTCCAGGAGTTCAGAGAGAACATGCTCAGTGGCATCGAATATTATCGGACCCAGGTCGCTGAGTTTATCGACGAAAAACGACAACATTTCCTCGACGACCTGGATTCTATTCGCAGCACACTGGAGCAGATGACCTTTGAGAAGCCACAGACGGATGTAGCCCAAATCTGCCAACCCATCGAATCGTAAAGCAGAGCGATTCGCAATGCCGGTGACTCGCAACGCAGGGCGACTCGCTGTACGGGACGATCCGCGGCGATCCGCAACGATACGCGGTGATTCGCGGTGACTCGCAATGCCGGGTGACTCGCGCTGGTGATTCGTGGCGGTTGTGCCTGGTGCGATCACATCACCGCGAAGTAGTTGTCCGCTGCGAAATCGAAGGTCTCTTCGTTGGCGATCACGTCCTGGCCTGAGTATGAGCAGCGATTCTGGATCTGCAGCAAGAGGTCGCGCGGTTGGCAGCAGCGGAACGGGCGATCGACTGCCTTATAGTGCTTTTCGATCAGTACATCGACCGCACCAGGTTCGATTCCGACCCCTACGATGGGGCTCATGATTTCGAACAGCTTCCGAAATTCATCTTCCGTCGGGTCAACCACGTTGATTTTATAGGGAATTCGCCTTAGGAATGCCTCGTCAACGAGATCCTTGGGTTCGAGATTCGTTGAAAAGATGATGAGCTGGTCAAATGGTACTTTAATTTTCTTACCGTTGGCGAGCGTCAGGAAGTCATAGCGTTTTTCGAGTGGCACGATCCATCGGTTCAGCAGCTCGATCGGGCTCATCCGCTGTCGTCCGAAGTCGTCGATCACGAGGGTGCCCGTGTTGCTTTTGAGCTGGAGCGAGGATTCTGTAATTTTCGTCATGGGGTTGTGCTGAAGATCGAGCGAGTTCATCGTCAATTCACCACCGACCACGATGGTGGGTCTCTCGATCTTCATCCACCTGCCATCGATCGAAGCACCATCAAGCCCGGTAGGATTGTCGAAATCGACGATTTTGTGGTTCTCCGGATCAAAAAATGTGATGATTTCACCACCGCAGAATACTGCCCATGGAACCCATACCGCTCCACCGAAGCAGGCCGTGATCCGTTCGGCGATGCTGGTTTTTCCATTGCCGGGGAATCCATAGAGGAACAAACCCCGTCCTGAGTTGATGGCTGGTCCCAGGCGGTCAAACATGGTGTCGTTGATCAGGAGGTCGCTGAATGCCCTTTTCAGATCCTCATTTTTGGGTTTTTCCCGCGTGATGGTCTGTGCGTTTACAGACTCGATATAATTGGTGAGTGTCACGGGCGCCTTCCCGATGTAGGAGCATTCTCCCATGTATGCTTTGGCGCGGTCTCTGCCACTCTCTGAGAGTGAATATTCGAAATCGCCTGTGGCTGTACTGTCCTTATAAAAGACCGCCTGCTGCGCTTTGAAGGTCGTCAACATCTCGATAATGGGTTTTGGGGGCATTCCAAGTGCAGCCGCGACACCACGTCCGGTATCGCACCCCAGCGCGAGCAAGTGCTTGAAAATGAGCGATTCTATGAGCGTTTCGCTGAGTCCGGTTTCCCGAATCGACTGTATCGGGGGGGGGATGAATCGACCATCTGCGTCCATTGAGGGTTCAGCGTCGTGTTGTGGGTCACTGGCGGTGGTTGTCCTGCTATACTGCACCTGAGGTAACGCTGGTGGCGTTTCCGGTTTGTTCTTGTCTTCTTCCTCCAACAGTACGCGTCGAAGCGATTCGATCGTTGGTCGCTTAGAAATCATCCAGCTGCCCCCATGTTCCGATAAACCCCACAGGCCGTCTCTCTCGAGATACACATCTCCCGCGACAACCCACCGCTCCTGCTATCGGCATGTGGGGTTCGGTCATTTGGCAATCACGCGTATATGGGGCTGAGGCTGGAAGCTATCGAGATCGCTCTGCCTGGAGTTTGATTGCGATTCCCTGCTCTGGGTCGATTGCTGGTGGAACTTATCGGTCAACGTCCTTGTCAGGAATGCGAGTCCATGCTACATAACCCCCAGAATCGTGCGGGTGTGTTGCATTGATAGGCCCGCGTACAGTCAGTCTGGACTGTCAGTTAGAACTGTCAGGTTAAGCTAGGGCATCGCCAGAAATGTCAAAACAGTCTGTTGAAGGTTCCGACATAGCAAGCAACGATGACACTCAGGATAGTTCGGCGAATTCGGACGCGTCCGTGGCGCAGCCGGCATCGACATCGCCAGGTGCGACATCGCCAGGTGCAGCATCACCAGGTGCAACGTCACCAGGTGCAGCATCATCGGGTGCAGCATCATCGGGTGCGGCATCATCGGGTGCGGCGCCCCCATTCGGTACATCGGGAGTCGCCGGTGCGCCGGGGGAGGCTGCAACGCCGGGCGCACCGGGCACACCTGGTAATCCTCCCAGGCGGGCTCCGGGTCAGAAAGAGGTACCGCCTCTTGCGTGGAAGCTGATTGGCACCTCGGGTGGTCTGCCGGTGACCCTTCTGAAATCGGTCGAGCGCGCCGATGTGGATGCACAACTGATCCGCCTGCAGAAGGAACGCTATTACAAGGATATGGTGATCCTGCCCATCGACGAAGAGGTCAAGCTGGGTTCTTCGTTGCTGAAAGCTCGTCAACGGATGATGGACGACGCTGAGAATGAAAAGAAGGGCAAGCCGAAAGTTTCTGCGTCATCAGCCAAGAAGGCCGCCAAATCTTCGCCGGCTCCCAAGACCGTCGGGACGATTCGTCTGGGACGTCTGAAGGGATCTGCAGCAGATGATGAGGAGAAAAACGCGAAATCCAAGGCGAAACCCAAATCGAAATCCAAGGCGTCTGCAACAGTAAAAACTGCTTCCAAGACCGCCAAGGCGACCAAAACATCCAAAGTTGCGAAGAAAGCGACCGCCACTTCAGCGACGAAAAAGACAGCCAAAGCTACCAAGCCGGCTGCGAAGAAGAAAACAGCTGCAGCCAAAACATCGGTCGGTAAAACAGCCGCCAAAAAGAAGGTCGCCAAGACAACGTCCGTCAAAAAGAAGGTCGCCAAGACAACATCCGCTAATAAGAAGGTTGCCAAGACGAAACCGGCTGCAGCCAAGAAGAAATCCAAGGGTAAAAAAACAACGGTCGCCAAGGGCAAAGCCAGGTAATGTTCCGCTCACAAGCGTGGCCCTCAGGTTTCCCGGATGATGGGTCGCACAGGTTCCCAGATGTGGGTTACACGGGTTTCCCAGATGCGGGTTTCCCTGATATGGATTTCACTGGCGGGTTGGCCACTACTGCTGAAGCGTAGATTTCTGTTGGACCAGCTTGCAGCAGCACACCTCCAGGGTTGGGAGAACCTGCCATGTCCGCCGCGAAAAGTACCATGTCTGCCGCGAAAAGTTCCATGCCATCGCCCACCATTGCATCCCGAATCGATGCCTGTCGCACGGAGATGAAAAAGGGCGGATGTTCTGCCTATCTCATCACCGAGCATGTGGACACGTTCTATATGACCGGATTTTCCGGTGAGGACTCGGCTGTGATTGTGACCCCGCGTGCGGTGCATGTCATCACCGACCGTAGATTCGAAGCCGCCGCAGCAAAAGAGGTCCCCTGGGCGAAGATTCATATGCGAAAGGGTGTTTTGACCGAAGAAATCGCGATTGTCTGTCAGAAAACGAGGATTACGTCCCTCGCGTTCCAGGCTGATCGCCTAACCGTCGCCAGCCTCGACGCGATCAAAAAGGGGGCGAAGGGGGTCAAATTCGTCAAAGCCCCCGGTATCGTCAGCCAGATGCGATGTTGCAAGGATGACGCTGAGGTGCGGTTGATGCAAAAAGCCGTGAAAGTCGCTCAGGATGCGTTTCTCGTCATGCGCGACAGCATCCGCACGGATCAGACTGAACTGGAGATGGCAGGCCTGCTTGAATTTGAGATGCGGAAGCGTGGTGCGAGCGGGCCTTCGTTTCCGACCATCTGTGCGATCGGTCCCAACGCAGCCAACCCGCACGCCAGGTGTGGAAATCGCAAAGTCAAGCGTGGATCAGCCATCCTTTTCGACTGGGGTGCGTTGCTTGGATTCTATTGCAGCGACTTGACCCGCGTGCTTTTCATGGGTAGGATTCCGCCGCGTATAGGCGATATATATCGAGTCGTTCTGGACGCCCAGTTGGCTGCTGTTGATGCCGTAAAACCGGGTGTTCGTGTGTGTGATGTCGACGACGTCGCACGAGATTTGATAGCAAAAGCCGGATACGGTGACTATTTTTCCCATGGTCTGGGTCATGGACTTGGTCTTGAGGTGCATGAGGGGCCTTCGGTCAGCTGGCGGTCCCGTGAGGAGCTTCGCCCGGGCATGGTGATTACCATCGAACCTGGTGTCTATCTCGACGGTGTCGGTGGTGTGCGTATTGAGGATGATTGCCTGGTCACACAGCGTGGCTGTCGTGTTCTGAGCAATTTGCCAAAGGGAATCAGCGAGGCGGTCCTGTAGTACAACGAGGCGGTCCTGTCGTATCGGCCATGGGCTTCATTAGCAGCTCCGGAAGCATGTGGGGCGTGTTATTTCTCCTGCCGACGAGATTACGGGCGTGTCCCGGATAAACTAATACGAATCAGATATTATCGACGGATTGAATTACGGTGGATATTGAAAAGGTCAAAGAACTCGTTCAGTTGATGGTCGATCAGGACCTCCTGAGTATATCGTTGCGCGACGGTTCTGAAGAGATCACACTCAAGCGTCCCGGTAAGATGGACATTCCGGCGGGTGCGGGCGAATTGCTGCTTCCGCAGTCTCCGGTGGTTCAGGTCCAGCAACTGGCTGAATCCGCTCCGGCCGAACCGGTGGTCGCGGATGCGCCATTGATCGTCTCGCCCGACGATGGGCTTGTGACGGTTGAATCGCCCATGGTGGGTACGTTCTATGTCTCCTCGTCTCCGGAGGCGGGTCCATTCGTGCAGATTGGTTCCACGATCGCTGCCAACTCCGTGGTCTGCATCATCGAAGCCATGAAGGTCTTCAACGAGATCAGGGCAGAGCTTACCGGAACCATTGAGCGTATCCTTGTTTCCAACGAGCAGGCGGTCGAATTTGGTCAGCCGCTCTTCATGGTTCGCCCTGCGTAACACCTTCGCTAATCGAAACGACGTTCACTTACATATGCTTGCGCAAAGCGACATGTTTTTACAAAACACCGTTTCTTACAAAATCTCGTGTTACCTGCGTGACCCCGCGCTTTAAGGGACTTCTCCATGTTCAAACGGTTGCTCATCGCCAACAGGGGTTAAATAGCACTCAGGATTCTACGGGCCTGCAACGAACTCGATATCGAAGTCGTCTGCGTCTATTCCGAAGCAGACAAGGACGCCTACTACCTTACCTTGGCTGACCGCACCGTGTGCATCGGTCCATCTGCCCCGAAGGACAGCTACCTCAAGAGCGATCGGGTCATCGCAGCGGCTGAGATCGCAGACGCCGACTGTATCCACCCCGGGTATGGTTTTCTGGCGGAAAACGCTGCTTTTGCCGAAAAATGTCGCGATTCCAACATCGGTTTTATCGGACCGACAGCCGAGGCGATGCGTCTCCTTGGCGATAAGGCATCCGCCCGCGTTCTGGCGAAGAAGGCCAAGGTTCCGACCGTTCCGGGCAGCGACGGGGTGATCGAAACGGTCGAGGAAGCACTCCCGGTGGCGGTGAAAATCGGTTTCCCCGTCATCATCAAAGCTACCTCCGGCGGTGGCGGTCGCGGAATGCGAATCGCCCGGGATGAACAGGAGTTCAATACTTTTTTCCCCCAGGCGCAGCAGGAAGCACTTTCCGCCTTTGGCGATCCTGGTCTTTACATCGAGAAATTTCTCGATCGCCCACGCCATGTGGAGGTCCAGATTCTGGCGGATCAGCACGGAAAAATCGTCCATCTGTTCGAGCGTGACTGCTCCCTGCAGAGACGTCACCAGAAATTGATCGAGGAAGCACCGGCATCGACTGTGGACCAGCGCACACGCGACGACCTCTGCAAGGCAGCGGTTCGATTGTGTCGAGCAGCCAAGTACACCAACGCTGGAACTTTTGAATTCCTGGTAACAGGGAAGCGGACCTTCTACTTCATAGAAGCCAACACGCGAATCCAGGTCGAGCATCCCGTGACGGAAATGATCACCGGCATCGACCTCATCAAGGCACAAATCCGAATCGCGGCGGGCGAGCCCCTTGGGTTTTCCCAGCGTGATGTCAAGCAAAACGGCGTGGCCATTGAATGTCGCATCAACGCTGAGGATCCGCACAACGGTTTCCGACCTTCACCGGGGTTGATCGAACAGTTCCGGGCACCTGGTGGATTCGGCGTTCGGATCGATACGCACGCGCATGATGGCTACGACATTACACCGTTTTACGACTCGCTGATCGGCAAGCTCATCGTCCACGCTGCGACCCGCGAGGAAGCCCTTAAAAACCTCGAACGTTGCCTGGACGAATTCCTCATTTCGCCGATAAAAACCACCATCCCATTTTACAAGCAGATTCTCAGCCTCGAAGCGTTCACGAAGGGTGAGTTTGACACCGGTTTTGTGGACCGTACGCTTCAAGTCGATACGGTATAATTCCAGTATTGCCTTATGTCTCGTGTGCGGGCCGCCACGGGTGGTCGAATCGTTGGATTCTTCTTGCGATTGTGCATGAATCCGGGATACACTCCTCATATCGTGTGGTCGCTCAGGTGTCAGATGGAACCGCCGGAAAGGGTCCGGTCCCCCAGGGATATTCTGCTGTTACGACGACTACTTACGTCATCATGTTCGGAGACTTTCCATGCCCAAATCGCGGTCCATTCGTCGTCTGTTCGCCTGCGTCACCTTGATGCTCCTGAGTCCCATCGTGCTGGAGGCTTCTGAGACGCCTGTTGACGGGCCGACCTTACAGTTTTTGACAGAACAGGCCAAGCAGGACATGAATCTTCGAACGTGTCAGGTGATGAAACTCGAGATTGATCCTGCGGCAACTCGGATTGGGATGCTGCAGGAGGTGCAGGTGGAGGTTCCGATCGAGGAGCGTGTTGAAACCCTCAACCTTGCGCCCCATTCTGTTCGGGCTTTGGGTTACCGGTTGATCGTTCAGGTTGGTGAAAACGACTACATGGATCTTCCCCCCGGACCGGAAATGACCTTTCGTGGGACGGTTGACGGGTTGGCTGGTACGGTGGTTTCCGGTTCGATGCTTGAGGTGGGCATGGTCGCGAGCATCCGTTTTCCTGACGGTCGTACCTACTGGGTTGAACCGCTCGCACCGCGTGTGCAGCTGGCTGACTCTGATCACTATGTGGTTTATCGCAACCAGGACATTCTGGGTTCGGGGAACACCTGTGCGACGGAGGGACGCGGTGCGGACCTGAGTCTTCCGGATGGACCGGGTGCGGCCGGTAGCGGTTGCGGGAGTCTTCCGTGTCTGACCGAAATGGGGTGCGACGCAGATTTCGAGTATTATCAGGATTACAATGAAAATGTATCCAGTGTTGAGGCGCGTATCTCGGCGATCACGAACACCATGAACATCGAGTACGAGAACGATGTTGGCATTTCGCACGCGATCACTGCCATCATCGTCCGCACGGTTCCGGGACTTCCCTACACCAGCACCAGCAGTCTCGGGCTTGTGACTCAATTTCGCAACCAGTGGCTTGCGAATCATGACGATATTGCCCGCGATATTGCTCAGCTTTTTACCGGGAAGAACATCGATGGCAGTACCATCGGGCGAGCCTTCGACATCGGTGCCATCTGCACCAGCAATTCGTTCTGTTTTGTCCAGTCCGATTGCTGTGCGGGGTTTGGGTGTGTGACGGACCTTTCCGCGCATGAAACGGGGCATGTCTGGAACGGGATTCACTGCGACTGCAATCAGTTTACGATGAACACGCCCCTTGTGTGCGCCAATCAGTTCACGCCAGAATTCAACGTTCCGCGTATTGTCGGGCATCGCAATACGCGGTCGTGTCTGACCAATCTTGCGCCGAATTCCACGCTTCCCTTTTTCGACGATTTCCCCGACCCCCAGCTTGATACGAGCCTGTGGGTCAGTGAGGGGGCGAGCAATTCCACCCTTGGCAACAGCGAGCCAAGTCCGTCCTTTTCGCTTCGGTTGAATGGTGAGGATCGTGTTTATTCCGCGAATCTGGATGCAACCGGTGTCTGCCTCATCCTCGAATATGCCTGGCAGCGGACCGGGAATGGTGGTTCTCCCGAACCCGGTGAAGATCTCATCATCGATTTTTCCAGCGAGAGCGGGGAGTGGATTCAGGTCGCGCAGCACCCCGGGGCGGGGACGGATTTTGCGCCTTATCAGTTCGAGCAATTTGTCCTGCCACCCGAATCGCAACATGCTGAGTTCCAGCTTCGCATCCGCGTCATCAATGCCGAAAATGCGGATGATTTCTTTGTGGACGACGTTCGTGTGAGTGGGCTGTCGTTGGCGAACATCACCCAGCAGCCGCAGAATCAGTTCAGTTGCATCGGTGGCGAGGCTCGTTTCGAGGTGCAGGGGACGGGCGAGGGCGAGGTTCAATACCAGTGGTTTGGTGACGGTACGCCCATCCCGGATGCGACGGAGTCCGTCCTGGAGATCTCCGATGTGACGGAGGATGACCTGATGGCTTACACCGTTGAGGTGTCGAATGAGTGCAGCATGAGCACGAGTGCTGAGGCGATGATCGTCGATTTTGGTCCGCCGGATATCACATCTCAGCCAGCAGGAGCGACGCTCGATCCGGGTGAGACCTTCTTCGCATTCGTCGGTGCAACCGGGGTACACAATTTCCAGTGGTTCAAAAATGGTGAACCCATCGCGACTGCCACGGAAGCGTTCATCGCCATCTCCCCGGTCTCCTGTGCGGATGCGGGCAGTTATTTCTGCCGGATGGACAATGGCTGCGGGACGGTCGATACGGAGGTTGTGATGCTTGAGGTTTCCGGTGTGAAAACGCAGGGCGATTTTGACGACGACAGCGATGTCGATCTGGTTGACTTCGGGAACCTGCAACTCTGCTTTGGCGTTGGTGATACGCCACCTGCTGAACTTGCCAACTGCGGATGTGTGTTCGATTTCAACGGCGATTCGGGCATCGATCTGGACGATTACGGTGCATTCTTCGAGGCAGTCACCGGGCCGTAACGGGTGGGTTGTGGGCTGAGCGTACAGAACACTGTCGTGCATAAGCCGGCAGTGGCACGCTTTTAAGGTCATCACCTTCCGGAATGGCGAAATCACCTCTTGGAATGAGGCACTCACCCCTCGGAATGGAGTACCCACCCCTTCGAATGGGGTACTCACCCCTTGGAATGACGCATCCAGCCTTCGGAGCGGACGGACCGCTCTTTGGCATGGCATATCAACTCCCCGGAATGGTCGGTTCACGCTTTGGAATGAGGCTTACGCTCCTCGGAACGGGGCATCCGTTCCTCGGAATGGACCGTCCATTCCGAAGTATCGGAAACCCCGAAAATAGGCTTGAAAACGAGGGTTATGAGCATTTTATGGTTTCAATGATGGTATTACAGGCCCACTGGCGAGTTGTAGAGGTCCACTGGTGGATGTGTAGGTTTTATTGGGACCTTGGTGGGCTGGAAGGGTCCCATAATCGACAACGGAGTGAACCAAGTCGGTCACTTCAAAATGTTCCCCACAGATTCACTTCCGGTGGTTCGATAAGACACCCGGTAGCATTTGGTGAAATATTCCTGTTCAGGGATTTTTTTAGGCCCTCTGGGGATCCACCCCCATTGGAGATACGAGAGAGGATCCCCTCTGGGGATTCAGAACCACTCTGTGGGTACAAGGCCTCTTCTTGAGGCGGCGGGATGGCGATGATGGCTGATTATATTCCTTCTTCTGACGGTGATTTTGATGCCTGGCAGGCGAATTTTATCGCCTACGCAGGAAACAATGCTGCGGCGCTCGGGCTGGACCTTGTGTCCGACATTCCGCCACTGACCACGACTCAGGCCACCTGGAATACTGACCGCGCCGCGCATACCACTGCATCGACTGCGGCTGAGGCTGCGCGACAGGCCAAGGACACAGCCCGCACGTCGCTGGTAGCTGTCATCCGGTCACTGGTGGCACGGTTGCAGGCCAGCAGTGATGTTGATGATACCGAACGGTTGGCGCTGGGTATCACTGTTCGTGATACGAAGCCGACCGCAGCCAGCGTACCGATTACGCGTCCTGTGGTTACGATCGATACCAGTCAGCGGTTGCAGCACACCATTGGTTTTGCCGACGAGTCGACACCGACGCGCAGAGCGAAACCGGACGGCGTGCGTGGTGCTCAGATATGGGTGAAGATTGGCGACCCTGCCCCGGCGGACCCATCCGAACTGACATATCTGGCGACTGATACGCGTACGCCATATATGACAACCTTCGCGGGTACGGACGCCAACAAGGTCGCCCACTACATGTTGAGGTGGGAATCCACAAGGGGTGAACCCGGCCCGTGGAGCGAAACCGCAAGCGCCACCATCGGCGCATAGGAAAACATTGTCCCCCCTTTGGAGTTTTGTTCAAAACCCCAAAGGGGGGATCGGTGGTACTTTTTACACGATTCCGCAAGAGTCGCCCCGATCATCCCCGAAGCTTCACGGAGCGTGCGAGTTCGTTAGGGACATCCTGAACCGGAGGTTGTAGGCGGATCGACGCATTCATCCGTCTTCTCATTGCATGTCTGACCAGACGTACACGGATTGCTCGCCGCAGTGCATGTTCCGGATACGCATGTTTCGTCGCCATTGCAGAACAGCCCATCTTCATCGCGACACTGTGAATCAAGAACACAATCGATGCATGTGTCGCCTGATTCCTTGCAGAGTTTCCCGCTGGCGAGACACGGGTTTCCTGTAGCCACACACAAACCATCTTGACAGGTTTCTGTTCCAGTACAATAGAGTCTGTCATCACAATCAGCGGGGGGTGTGCTAATTTTAGTTGAAATTTGAGACGAACGGCTCCATGAATGACGGTGGTTTTTGGAACATCCATCAAACAAGGAGCCGTATCATGAAAAGTTTCGTACGAATCGGAGCAAATCGCAAGGGTAGCCGGAAG
>JAJRYY010000086.1 GCA_024275565.1 Planctomycetota bacterium | reverse complement strand
CCGATGACGAACAGTCACAATTCTCCACGCCGCCGGTCTGCCCAGATCGAGCACGCTACGCGACGCCCGACTCGACCCATGACGCCCAACAATCGCCAACGCGCAAAATCCCGGACAGTATTGGTCAACGACCTGCCCTACATGGCTTGCACGTTGTGCGAGATGTTGGTCATCGTTGCACTCTCCGAATTCACCGCAGCGAGACACGACTCATAAACCTCTTCTTCAGCACCAAAGCCGGTGCAGCGCTGCAATTCTACATCGTGCCTAGCCGTACTTTCGCGCGAAGTCTTCCTCGCTCATGTCAGCATACACGATTCCTTCTACAAATGCGACGAGGGAAGGGATAAGCGTACAGCAAAAAAGAAGATACAACACGCCCATGCCGGTCCTTCCAAGGTAGAACTTGTGGGCGCCTAAACCGCCAAGGATCCACGCCAGTAGAAACGCCACCCATTTGTTCTTTGTCGCACCTGATGAACCCATGGCCGAAGATCGCGCCTGCCGAACGCCACACTTGGGGCAAATCTCTGCCTTGACGTTGATAACCGAACCACATTCGAAACAGTATTTCTCATTAAGACGTGAAGGGCGGGGTTGTGGGGCTGATCTCCGCTTCCCTGTCCTGAAATCGTATCCACAGCCGACACACAACACGGTTCCGGGCGTCAATGATTGCTTGCAGGAGGGACAGGCAATCTGGTTTCCAAGTGGTATTGACTCCCCGCAGTAACGACACTTCTGGGCATCGATATTGATCTGTTCGGCACAATAGGGGCACTTTTTCATCGACTTGCCGCTGCGCGCAAGGGCGTCCAACACGTCGCTTTCCGCCAATCCAATCGTCGTCGCCTCAGCAAATAGTCCCTTGACCTTACGAGCCTCAACCCATTCCGTAAGCCCCTCTCGCCAGATAAGCGTTTCCCGTGTGATATCGCCGGCATCGGCGAGAGACTTGAGCTCACGAGAACTGATCGGCCCCACGCGTTCATCGCCCCTGCTGTAGTGCCATATCGTGTCGGATGTCTTGTGTGTTGTTCCCACGTCTTGCGAGCTGTCGGTCATTATGAAGTCCTTCCCAAAAGTAACTGGGGGCTGGAATGTTGAAACGGGGACGCAGCTAGTATGTAGGGCAGGTCGTTCTTTCGTCTCAAGACGAAAGGTTGACCTGCCTCCACCATGCACATCCGCGTTACTACACGCGTACCCACAAACCATATCCACGCCCCGGCCACAACCCAACCAATTCAATTGCAATCCAAACGGAGCATGGAAGCCTCATAGTAAAGGCATGTAGGGCAGGTCGTTCTTTCGTCTCAAGACGAAAGGTTGACCTGCCTCCACCATCTCCGGATGTCGAAACAGGGACGCAGCTAGTATTATGTCTCTCATTCATCGACTTACTCATCTGCACAGCGTACTTGCCTCGGAACATAGCTGCCCCAGAGGCATACCAGTTATTGTATCACGTCATCAACGAAATTATATCATAACCTTACGAAATCCTATGATACATCACTGCAATCGCAAGAGTGCGTCAGCCAACCATTCCAGAACGTGTCTCGGATTCGTCCCGAGGTGATGGCTGATCTGCTCTCTGCAACTGAACCCCGTCACAGCGATGTCAGCCTCACGATCATTTCTCAACGTCGGAAAGAGTCGATCCTCGCCCATTTGTTGAGCAATGTCTGGAGCAATCTCATAGTGCGATTTTTCATGCCCAAACGCCCCAGCCATCCCGCAGCATGAGGGATCGAACAAGCAAAATTCGCCACCCAAAATGGGATGCACCCGAATCTGGCGTAGAGACAGATCGTGATTTGACGGCTGGACATGGTTGATTGTAATGATAATAGGTCTGGACCAGTCAGGCTGGCAGGGTTAGGATTGAGCGTAGAGGCTGCACCGAGACTCGCACGAAATTTCTTGTGACGCTTCATGTTTTGCATTTTCACTTACACAGGGATGAAGAGAAACAGATGCATCCAGAGCTTTGGGTAATGCCAGGAACCGGTTGGTCGCTGAAAAGCTACGGTTTCATGATGACAGTTGGCTTTTTGAGCGCGGTATATTTTGCGATGCGGCGTGCGGTCAAGGTCAAGTGTGATCCCGATGTTGTATTGAATTGTGCGATGATATCGCTTGTTGTCGGGATCGTCGGGGCGCGGATTTTCTTCGTCGTCCACTACTGGAACGACAGTTTCGCACATCTCCCGAATCCCATCATGGCTGCTCTGAATATCACGTCGGGGGGGTTGGAGTTTCTCGGCGGGCTGGTCCCTGCCATGATTGCAGTCCCACTTTATCTCTGGTACTCAAAAAAATCGATCCGCGTTTATACGGACATACTGGCCATATCAACCATGTGGGCGCTGGGGATCGCTCGGATGGGGTGTTTTCTGAATGGCTGCTGCTTCGGCGGCGTCTGCGCAGATGAGAACGGTCGGGCGCGTCATGCGGTGGCGGTGGAATTTCCGTTTGGGAGCGGTGCTCACACGAAACAGTGGGAGGATCGAGAGGTGTTTATCCCAGCCGAGCTGATCAGCGACGCCTTTCCCGCGACCAACAGCGGTCCGTTGTGGGCCAATATGCCGCTCAGTCGTGAGCAGCTTTATATGCCGATCGAGCAGCGTCAAAAACCGTTGATGAAGCTTCAGCAGCTCAAGGATGCGTATGACGAAGCGTTGACGATTGATCCGAAGGGCGATCGGGCAATAGCCTTAAAGGAAAAGCTCGATGCTCAGAGGGAGCTTACCAAGGTCCACATCGTGGGAATCGCATCGTTGTTGCAGGCGGAGCAGTTTCCATCGCGGGCTGATCCGTCACGGCGGACGACGGTGACCGAGCTGCAGGCGTTGGCTGCTGATTATCCTGCACTGTGGGTTCATCCGACGCAGCTTTATTCCACGGCGGGAGCGGTGATATTATCGGTCTTCATGGGGCGTGTCTTTTATCGTCGGAAACGGCATGGAATGGTCTTCGGGATGATGATGATCGCGTATCCACTGATGCGAATTCCCATGGAATCGATCCGGGCGGACAATCCGCTCGATTCGCTTGGGTTTACGGTGTCGCAATTTGTAAGCATGGCCATGATCGTGCTTGGTTGTGTGTATCTGCTGGTCCTGTACAAGTTCCTGCCAGAGCGGTCGCCCTACGCGATCCCGTTCGTCCCCGAAGAAGAGGTCGATGACGGGTGAGTGAGCGTTTTGGCGCTACCATTGTGGTTCATCGGCTCCCCCATCTCTGAAGAGGTGGGCCACCCGGCGTGGGTGGGGGTAGCGTTTTCGGGTGTCCGCGGATGGGCAGGAGTCTCACCCGGGTCCGTGATTCACAATTGATGGATTGAGCGTGCAATGGTCAGTTGGCGTTGGGTATAATGTCGTACGCGAGTCCGATCAGTGTGACTGTAACAGCCGGTTTGACTGTAACTGCCAGAGCAGCTGTAACGGCCAGTATGTGGCTGTCATGGGAAGTGAGGTTGCTTTTATGGTTGGGATTAGAATCGTTGCGTGGGTGTTCATGTCTGTTGTCAGCGCGGCTGGTTCTGAACCGTTTGGTATTGTGACCAAAGTGCTGCATGAGGGGGATGCTGCTCCGGGAGTTTCGGGGGCAGTGGTGAACTGGGTCGGACCCTCGCAGATCGATGGTGCTGGGAACATTCTCGTCTGGGGCGATTATTTTGACGGGTCTTCAGGGGCTGAAGCATATTGGTATGGTCGACCTGGGGATTTGCAGTTGGCTGCTTATTCCGGGATGCCAGCCTTCGATCTGCCCGGCGTCATCATCACGGACATCCGAACCATATGGCTGGGGGAGACTGGCGTCATCTGCATCAGCGCGCGCCTTTCGGGTGCGGGTGTTACGGGGTTGAACAATCAGGCTGTCTTTGTGGGGCATTTCGGAGACATTCGTTTGTGGGTGCGCGCCGGCGACCCTGCACCGGGTATGGCGGATGGTGTGCTATTCAGTACTGGTCCGTTCACCGGTATCGGGGGTCGAGCGACGGACGGCGAGGGTCTTGTTCTATTCAGCGACCTTGCGGGTCCGGGCGTGGACGAGACGAACGACCGGGCCGTGTGGTTGTGGGACAGCGGGGAGTTCGCACTCGTATGGCGACAGGGCATGGAAGCACCGGGAACCGGCGGAGCACGGTTCGCGTGGGCGGATTTCTGGAACACAAACGGATTCGGCGAAATGGCGTTTCGAGGTTTGTTGGTTCATGAGAATGGCGTTGATTTTTCCAACCAATCTGGAATATGGTATTTCCACGACGGAACGATGGAGCTTGTCACGCGTGGTGGCGACGCTGTGTGGGGATTCAGTGAGGACGTGTTCTTTTTAGGGGGAGGGGTGCCACAGTTTTCAAATCGTGGGGATATTGGCATGTCTCTGGCTTTTGACGGGGTCGGCGTTGAGAGCGGTACAGGTCTTGCGGCGTGGGTATTGACCGATAGCGACATTTACGAGCTTATCCGACTCGGAGGCGATGCGCCGGGTATGGGGGATGGCACCTCCATAGCTACATTTTCGACGACACGCTTGTCGGAAAGGGGTGGCGTTCGGTTTTCGGCGCGTCTTGAGGGTGATGTCACTCAGGAAAACGACGGCCTGCTGTATCGCGGATGCTATGATGATCTACGCGTTTTGGCCCGAGAGGGCGATCCTGTCGCGGGTTTTTCTGGTGAATTTGTATTCAGCAACCTGTTGGGTACCAGCGTGCTTGGCTCGAGCAACGATTTTGGTGATGACGCGTGGATCGCTGAAATCATGAGGCGGGACGGGACAGACAGACGCCTGACGGTGTGCATTCGCAGTCGAAGGACGGATATCGTATACCCAATGATCTATTCTGAAATGGAAATAGATGGTCGTATTGTGGAATACGGCGCCATAGAAAAACTGATTGGTCTTGCATGGTGGAAGAGTGGCGGAAGTGACGGACAATGGCAGAGTTTCAACGACAACGCGCAACTTTCTGTTAGGTTTTTATTCTCCGACGGCTCCCATGGTTTGTATCTTGCTGAACTCCCGCCATTCAACGATTTCGACACGAACGGACTCATTGACATTGCTGATTTTCTGGCATTCCAGGAATGTACTACGGAAAAAATAGAGGTTCTCCTCCGAATTAGTTACTGGCGTATTTTCCTGGCAATGCCTGTTTGACTTTGAGTGCGAAGTATTCGAGATCGTGGAAGCCGTAGGCGATGCGTTT
>JAJRYY010000085.1 GCA_024275565.1 Planctomycetota bacterium | reverse complement strand
TCCACCTGACACTCATCCGGAATCCCGTCCGCTCCGACATCAACGCTCGTACCTGCTGCAATATCACACGCGTCCGGCAGCAGTGACAGATTGCAATCGATCTCCCAGCCAGGGGTAAAATCAAACCCCGTCGGTCTGGATAAGGATGCGTCCGTTCCCATGACAAAAGATCGCAGAAAATTACCATTTACGACCGAAAATTCATAAATGCGCGTCGTGTTAATATGGAGATGCTGGATGCGTGAACTGGCGTCGTCATGTGAGGGGCTGCCACTCGATTCCTCGCTTGCATCACTGCGACTGACAAAGACATTCCCGGTGGGTCCGATCCGAATGCACCAGGGCTGATCCAGCGTCAACGCCACCGATGTACCACCGTTGTTCCACTTGCCCAGAAATGCCCCATTCCGACCGTCATATTCGAGAACTTCACTGGAACCAAAACTCGCCACGAGAAGATTGCCGTCCGGTTTGAAGACCAGTCCAATCGGCATATCCAGTGTTCCATTCGCGTCAACCGTCACGAGAATACGCACAAAATCGCCGCTGACACCATCGAATTCGTACACCTGATCGTCGCCAGTCGTCACAAACAGATTCTCATTGGGTCCGAAGGTCATGCCCCGGGGAGACAGGAGGCCGGCTGCATTGCTCGTGACAAATTCCCGGACAAACGATCCACTTTCACCATCGTATTCCAGGATGCTGTGTGTCCCATTGCTCACCACAAGCAGATTGCCATTGGGACCATACGCCATGCCGGACGGGCGGTTCAAACCGCCGCTACCGGCTGCTACAAAATCGCCTACAAAATCTGACGTCAGCGAATCGAAGGCAGCGACACGGTTGTCATTGGCACTGCTTACCAGAATCATGCCATCTGGAGAGATGATGAGATCCTCTGCGCCGTCGACCATCCCTGCTGGCGCATTCCGCACCAGAACGCCGCTGGACGCATGAAACTCACCCGGAAACGACAACTGTCCACTGGCGATCCAGACATTGTGTGCTCCAGCACGCGTCACAGCGTCTGTCACGCCGTCGTCGTCACAATCTTCGCACGCGTCCAGCCGGATGTTGCGATTGACGTCACGATTCAGTACTTCCTGAATTTCAGCATAATCGCTTACGCCATTGTTGTTGCAATCCTCTTCGCATTCGTCGGGGATGTTGTTCCCATACGCATCCGTGCTCGTGCCAGTGAAGATGTCGAACGCGTCAGGAAAACTGTTCCCGTTGCAGTCCGGTTCGCACAGGTCCGGAATACCATTGAAATCGAGATCCTGCACCGTCGCTGCTGCAATATCGATCGGGTCCAGCACGCCATTTGCGTTGCAATCCTCACAGTCATCCGCGATGCCGTTGAAATTCGTGTCGACACTGTCGCCAGAGGCTATATCCAGCGCGTCGTCAACACCATTGCCATTGCAGTCGTCTGCCACACAGGCCCGCGTGAACACATAGTTTTCCATCACCTGCTGGATGCGTGCGTGAAACCGTGGGTCGCGATTTGCGTTTCCACCGCTGATCGTCTGGCCGCAGTAGGCCATGATCGTCCCGCGCGATGGTACGCCCGGGAGCGGGAAACAGCGGTCGATGGGCGGTGAGAAATCGTGCGTATGCCCCGTCCCACAGCTATGGCCCAGTTCATGGGATGTTACGCCAATGTCGTAATTTCCTCGGGCAGGATCGCCCGGGCTTGACAAGGTTCCCTGAACGTAACCAACGATCGAATATGAATTCGAGTTGCAGAGTCCGTTGAGGTAGGCAACGCCGCCGAAGGGGAAATTGCGCCGTCCGGAAAAAAACTGCATGGTATCGCGATGCACATTCCCCATGGTGGACTCCCAGAAGTTCCGGAGCGCAACCAGCGACACCGTCCCTTCAAATGGATCGTCCGGCGTGTCCCATATCCGCACAAAACTCAGCACCAGCCGGGTGTTGATGTCCCGGAGGAAAATATCGCTGTCGGCTGCATAGACGAGCACCACATGCTCCAGAGCTGCGTCTGCGTCGTCGAAAAGTTCGTAGTATTCGTAGTCCGTCTCGACGGCCACCTCAATCTGACGGGCGAACGGCGACACACTCCCGGAACCCCCTGCTGATCCTGGTCCCCCTGCTGATCCTGGTCCCCCTGCTGATCCTGGTCCCCCTGCTGATCCTGGTCCCCCTGCTGCCGCATCCCCTGCTGATCCTGTTCCGTTGCCTGCTGTATCCGTTCCGCCCACATCTCCAAGCCCGCAGAACGCGACATCGGGCGGTAGTTCCACACCTCTGGCGGATTCAAAGATTGCGAGCACCGGCCCATCGTCCGGCGCGGATGCCTGCCTGTGAAGCGACACTTCGTATCTCGCTCCACCAATGCCCATATCGATGTACCCGGTGGCAGCCCGCTGACCGACGGCCAGCATGACATGTGAGTGCGCAACGCCCTTGATGCGACCGCGTAAGAATGTCATGCGCGATGGATCGAAATCGATCACTTCGTCCTGTCCGCCCATCCGCCCCACGACGAATCGCGTCCCAGGCGTCACCATCGAAAACCGCTCAAGCTCCAGATCGACCACGCGCTCTACTGAGGCACGATCCTGTGTGGCTGTATCTGCCGGTATCGGAAACCCCTCAAGAACGAACGGCTTCACCTGTCGGCGGATGCGATCCCAGTCTGCCTTAGACGCAGCCACAACGGTCGCCTGCGGTGTGTCCTCGACGCGCTGAAATGTCCGTCCAACCTGCCTGTCAACCTGCTCAACCTGCCTTTCAACCCGCTCAACCTGCCACTCATCCTGTTGCCGGCCTGGAGCAATCCCGGGCGCGACCGTGAACGCGAGCACCCATGCGCCGAGAATCAGGCGAGCATGGTTCCGTTGCACAGCCTGCGTTCGGCTGATTCTGGTGGCCTGCGCACGGCTGATCGTGGCGGTCTGCGCAGAACTGGGCATGGTCGTCATCATGGTATGTATCACTGTGTGTCCCTCATCTCAGCCCGGCACGCCGCCAGCGGTATTTTGTTGTACGGACCACCACCGCGATCAAACAGATCGTACAGCAGCACCCCTTTGCAGCAGGCCGGGTTCTACATACCCCGGTCAGCCTGTAGTCTACACCATCTGCCGTCAATTTCCAGTTAATAATTGATTAATTTCCGGTTAATGTTTGGCCACATCGGTCATGGCGTTTTTTTGCGTCTGGCTGATGATTTTGTTGTTTTTTGTGTGGAACGATGGGGCTGACGCGTTTCAGCCGGGGGTGACTGGTGGGCGCAATGTCAATCGGGGCAGTGGCGCCACTTGAATTGTGCAACTCTTGCTGGAATTATGGATGGGTGGGTGATTTTGTGAGGCTATCGGACCAGTCGTGTTCGTAGACGATGTGTCCGGATGGGGTCATGCCCATTTCGTCGTAGGTTTTCATTGCGGTGTGGTTGTCGCGTTCGACGTAGAGTCGGAGGCCTCTGACGTCGGGGTTGGAGCGGGCTTCGCGTTCGACGTGGTCGTATAGCGCTCGGAAGATGCCCTGGCGACGGTGGTTTTTGTGGACGTAGACGCTCTGGAACCACCACAGCCAGCCGTTTCGCCAGTCGGTCCACTCGAAAGTGACCATGCATTGGCCTACGACTTCGGGGCCGCGTTCAGCGACAAAATAGAGACATCGCCGTCGATCTGCGAGGGCTTGCTCGATGCCGTTTCGGAGGGTTGCGTCGTCGATGGTGCGACCCTCGGTTTCTATGGCTAATCCCTGGTTGTAGGTGACGATTTGTTCGAGGTCGTCGGGAGTTGCGTGGCGGATTTTGATGTCGGATTCTGTCATGGGAGTATCGTGCTTTATGCCTGATTTTTAGGGGCGATTGCGATGTAGGGTTTTCCGAGCATTTTCTTGATGAGGATCAATTCGCCCATGTCGTTGCCCTCGATGCGGTGGCCTATGCCCTGGAGGACGTAGCTGATGAGGATGAGGCAGAATGGTCGCCACCAGAGATCCCATTGGAGGTTGTAGAGCTGCCATGCACCGAGAAGCAGGCCGAAGACGAGGAGCGGGATGCCGATGGCGTGCAATGCCTGTGAGGCGGGGTGTTGATGTCGCTCGAGCCAGTTTTTGAGGATGTTGGTCATGATGATATCCTAGTATCTGCTGCTTAGTCTCACAATAAGTAGATGTCACCAAGCATCTTAGTCATATAGGTGAATTCACCGCTTGTCAGTCAGCAGTCATCCGCCGTGTTCGAATTTGTCGAGTGCTTCTCGGGCAGCTTTCGCAAGGTCCGTAAACTTCATTCTGTCCCCATACTGTTTGGCAAATTCATCGCTTCCTTGAGTAAAGAGAACCATAAACATGGTTAGCGTATTTTGAAGATCTGATGCAGCAGCCTTGATTCGATCCACTTCCGTCGCATTGCAGCTCTGAAGCTCGTTGTCGTTGGCCTCACCGATAAAATCTTTCAGCTGAGGTGGGGCTTCTTCTTCGAGTTTCCTTTCAATCTCTTTACGCTCGCGACTCCCCCATTCATACACATACCTGTTCTTTCTTCTATCAAGAGCTGCCTCAAGCCACTTACTTATTGCTGGTAACCCCTCGCTATCATCAAGGAGACTCGTAGCATCCCTCATGGCTTCCCAGTACCCACCGTGGTGCCCTATTCTACTCGCGTCAGCTCTCTCGTCTTCAACCCAGTTCATTTGCTTACCTCATTTCGTCCTGTATTAAACGTGGATTCATGATGTTGCAGTCTTGTCAGCATCGTATCCGGTCAACTGGTCCGCTGCTTCCGAGGAGTCGCGACACCACGATTTTGCTGACGAATACGCTTCACAGTTCTCGTACCTTCCATAAATGTCACCGACTCATAGTAGTCTTCTAGGCGCACATATTCTCCAACACTTTGAGCCCAATCGCGTAATTTTGGATTGCAAGCAGAGTCCCAAGACACAACTTCAATTCCCCAGCCCTTGTTGTACATTCGTTCCATATCAGCGTGGAAACCCGCGCCCTCCATGTAGCCACTTCCGTCACCGGTGAGAAGCACGGCAACTGCTGGATCGTGATCCGCCAGAGTTCGAAGCATGTGAACCTGTAAGCATTGATCTACGCCCTGTTCTTTGTGTGTATTTTCCCCTCGCTCGTATAGTTCGACCTCAAATCCCGTTTTTCGTAGTCGATCCCATACACTTTTGAGTTCTGGTGGGACCGATCCAACCACAATACCGTACTCGATGGGTCTCCCCACCCGTACGAGATCCACCAGATTTTGAAAGTGAATTCTCAGTGCCTTAATGTCTCCAAATTTTTCATGGTGCTTGGCCACATTTTGGGCAGGAATATAAATGTTCGAGTTGTCCCAGAAAACGAAGAGTTTTTGCGACATTGATGATACTCCCAGAAGACGTAGGGTGCGTCCCTGACGCACCTTCCCTTTTTCGCCTTTGATCAAACCGTGATGGGCGACTAACTTCCCATAACGATGCCCGAATATCGACGACCCATTGCACCCGGTACGACTTGCTTTTTCACGATTGTGACGGATGACCGCCGGCCGATTCTAACCCGCCCGATAGCGTTGGACCACCTGAGGACGGCTTTTCGCGAGGAAATGACGCACCATCCCTTTGACATCGACGCCATCGTTATCCTCCCCGACCATCTGCACTGTATCTGGACCCTGCCAGACAATGACACTCGTTTCTCGATGCGATGGTCTGCGATCAAGGGACGATTTACGGAGTTGTATCTTACCGGCGGTGGGACCGAATCGCCGCGTAGCGCTTCGCGTCGCAAACGCGGTGAGCGCGGTGTCTGGCAACGCCGGTTCTGGGATCATGTTATCAGGAATGAGGACGATTACGGGCGTCATATGGACTATATCCATTACAATCCGGTGAAGCATGGTTTGGTGCGTTGCCCTCACGCCTGGTCGAATTCCAGCTTCTCGAAATGGGTGGGCGAGGGGGTGTATGGGGTTGATTGGATGTGCCAATGCGGTGGGCGATCGGTCAAGATACCCGATTTCGGGGGTTTTGAAGGCCGTGTGGGGGAGTGAATCGGCGCGATGTGGACAGAACAACAAAGGTAAAAAAAGAAGGTGCGTCCGGGACGCACCCTACGCGAGCATGAACGTTTCTGCCTGTCAAATTGGCGGGGAGGGGGGTGACTGGGGGTGGATTCTGCCATCGTGGCAGGGTTGGGCGGGGGGTGGACCGGATCAGATTTTTCTGTAAATACTGTTGTGGAAAAGGGTTATAGGATTTCTCCAAAACGGTGGCGATTGGTCCTCAGCTTGCTTGGTGCAGGACGGTATCGGTCCGCCTATTGGTTGGCTGATGGCGAACGGAAGGATACAGGCTGCTGGCGGTAGATCAGCTGGTAGAGCAATGACAACATAGCCGTAGGAGACTCATCACATGGCGGTCAAGCAACTGGCTTTTGAAGCGGAAGCTCGCGAGTCGCTCGCGAGAGGCGTTGAAAAACTGGCTCGTTCGGTGAAGGCGACGCTCGGCCCGCGTGGTCGGACGGCGGTCATCGACAAGGGGTGGGGTGCTCCCACCGTAACGAAGGATGGCGTCTCGGTGGCTGAAGATGTCGATCTGGAAGACAAGTACGAGAACATGGGTGCCCAGCTCGTGAAAGAGGCTGCCACAAAGACGAGCAAGGACACGGGTGACGGGACCACGTCTGCGACTGTCCTTGCTGAGGCGATCTTCAAGATCGGTCTTCGGAACGTGGCTGCTGGTGCGAATGCCAATGAGCTGAATCGTGGGATTCAGGCTGGCGTATCCGCGATCGTTGAGGAGCTGAAGAATATGTCGCGTCCGATCAAGTCTGATCGTCGCGACGACATTGTGAACATCGCCTCGATTTCTGCCAACAACGACCGTGCGATTGGTACGGTTCTGGCGGACTGTTTTGCCAAGGTTGGCAAGGATGGCGTTGTCACTGTTGAAGAGGGCAAGACGTCTGACACGACGATCGAGGTTGTGGAGGGGATGCAGTTCGATCGTGGTTATCTTTCTCCGCATTTCGCGACGGATCAGGAGACGATGGACTGTGCTCTGGACAAAGCCTTCGTGTTGATTCACGAAGAGAAGATCAGCAGCGTGAAGAAGCTTGTACCACTGCTTGAGAAGGTATCGAAGGCGAAGCGTCCGCTTCTGATTATCGCTGAAGATATTGAGAGTGAGGCGCTTGCGACTTTGGTGGTGAATAAGATTCGCGGGATTTTGAATGTTTGTGCTGTGAAAGCTCCCGGGTATGGCGATCGTCGCAAGGCGATGCTTCAGGACATTGCGGTTCTGACGGGTGGTAAGGCGATCATGAAGGATCTTGGGGTTGATCTTGAGAGCGTGACGATCGCTGATCTTGGTCAGGCGAAGAAGATTCGGGTTGATGCGGACAATACGACGGTGATCGAAGGTGCTGGTTCGAGCAGCGAGATTAAGTCGCAGATTGAGCGGATTCGCGGTGAGATCGATTCGACGACCAGTGACTACGATCGTGAGAAGCTTCAGGAGCGGTTGGCGAAGCTTGCTGGTGGTGTTGCTCAGGTGAATGTGGGTGCATCGACCGAAACGGAATTGAAAGAGAAGAAGGCCCGCATCGAGGACGCCTTGCACGCGACTCGTGCTGCCATCGAAGAAGGTATCGTGCCAGGCGGTGGCGTTGCGTTGCTGCGGAGCGTCAAGGCGCTGGATGGCGTGAAGGTGAAGGGTGCCGATGCCAAGACGGGTGTTGAGATTGTCCGCAAGGCGATTGAAGCTCCGATGCGTGCGATCGCTAAAAATGCCGGGATCGAACCTGGTATCGTGGTCCACAAGGTGCTCAAGAAGACGGGTGCTTTCGGGTTCAATGCTTCGACGCTGGAGTATGGCGACCTGATGAAGGATGGCGTCATTGATCCGACCAAGGTCGTCCGCACTTCGCTGGAAAATGGTAGCAGCGTGGCGAGAATCCTGCTCAGCACATCCTGCATTATCACCGATCAGCCAGCCGACGACGACGATGCCGGCATGCCGGGTGGTGAAGACATGGGTGGGATGATGTAATCCAGAGTGCCACAACGTGGCGCCAGATTTTATAGAACGATATTTTTGAAACGAAACAAATTCGCAACAGAGATAGTGCGACGGAGATAAACAGAAAATGGCAACTGCAACTGCAACAAAGAAGAGCAGAGCTGGAAGCAAAATCAACTTCCGCCCCCTGGACGATCGCATTTTGATCGAACAGGCTGAGTGCGAGGAAATGACCGCTGGTGGGATCGTCCTTCCTGACGCTGCCCGTGAAAAGCCCCAGCGTGGTGCTGTGATCGCTGTGGGTCCTGGCAAGCTTCTTGATACCGGTGCTCGTGGCGAGATGAGTGTTGGGGTCGGGGATCAGGTTTTCTATGGTAAGTACGCTGGTACTGAGATTGAGCTGGACGGACGTAAAGTTGTCGTCTGCCGTGAGAATGACATCCTGGCTGTCATCGACTAATCCACCGACGAGTCACCCAACGACGAGGAGCATACAGCTATGGCAAAACAGATGATGTTTGGAAGTGATGCCCAGCAGGGCATGTTGGAAGGGTTGAGCAAGCTGGCGAAGGCTGTCAAAGTCACGCTGGGACCTGTCGGGCAGAATGTTCTGCTTCAGAAATCCTTTGGCGCTCCGCGCGTCACGAAGGATGGGGTCACGGTCAGCAAGGAAATCGAGCTGCCGAACCCGTTTGAAAACATGGGCGCCAAAATGATCAATGAAGTTGCTTCCCGCACGAGCGATCAGGTTGGCGATGGGACGACGACGGCCACGGTCCTTGCGGAGGAAATTTTTCGCGAAGGCCTGAAGGTGGTTGCGGCGGGTTTGAATCCGTCGGCAGTCAAGCGTGGTGTCGATCGTGCTGTCGATGCTGCCGTCAAGTGCATCGAGAAGATGTCCGTCGAGGTCAAGACGAACGAAGATCTTGCGAAGGTTGCGACGATCAGCGCGAATGGTGATGCGGGTATCGGCAAGCTGCTCAGCTCTGCCATGAAGGATGTCGGCGACGAAGGTGTTGTCGAAATCGAAGAGGGCAAGAGCTTCGAGACGGAGAAGGAAGTTGTCGCGGGGATGCAGTTCGACAAGGGATATCTTTCGCCCTATTTTGTGTCGAATCCTGGATCGCTGGAGTGTGCACTTGAAGATCCGTACATCCTGATCCATGAGAAGAAGATTTCCAACCTTCGGGATTTTATTCCATTGCTTGAAAGTCTCGCTGGCGCTGGCAAGCCCTTCCTCATTCTCTCCGAAGATGTCGAAGGTGAAGCATTGGCTGCCCTGGTTGTCAATAAACTTCGCGGCGTATTGAACTGTGCAGCCGTCAAAGCTCCTGGTTTTGGCGAGCGGCGTAAATCCATGCTCGGTGACATCGCCACGCTGACGGGTGCCAAGCTCATCAGCGAAGACCTCGGGATCAAGCTCGAAAGCGTGACACTCAAGGATCTGGGACGTGCGCGTAAGGTCGTCATCACCAAGGATACCACCACGATCATTCAGGGAGCCGGCAAGAAGGCCGACGTGGCTGCCCGTTGCGATCAGATTCGTGGACAGATCGAGTCGTCGACCAGCGACTATGACCGTGAGAAGATGCAGGAACGTCTCGCCAAGCTGACCGGCGGTGTCGCGATCATCCGCGTTGGCGGTGTGACCGAGATGGATGTCAAGGAGCGCAAGGACATCGTGGATGATGCATTCCACGCCACCAAGGCTGCCAAGGAAGAAGGACTGGTTCCCGGTGGCGGCGTGACGCTTCTGCGTGCGATTGCTGCGGTTGAGAAAGCACGCGGTGCTGCCTCGGGCGATGAGAAGATCGGATGCGACATCATTGCGAAGGCGCTTCGGGCTCCTGCCCGGCAGATTTTCATCAACGCCGGTCACGAAGGAGACGTTATCGTCGAGCAGATTCTCGAAAAGAGCGGTTCCTTCGGATTCGACGCGCGCGGTGGTGAGTTTGTCGATATGCTCAAGGCTGGGATTGTGGATCCTGCCAAGGTGACGCGTATCGCCCTGCAGAGTGCCGCAAGTGTCGCTGGATTGATGCTGACGACCGAAGTCCTGATGACCGACATCAAGGACAAGGATTCGCTGGCGCCCCTGGCGGTACGTTAACAGCCTCGATCGACATGCAGCCTCAAAATAATCGGGTCTGCCTCAAAAGAGGTGAATCTGCTTCGGAAGAGGCGAGGTGACGAATTTCAACATGAAGGGCGGGATATGACAGCCCGCCCTTCACGTTCAATTGCAGAACGGTATATTTGTAAATTCTTGTACTTGCATAACTTTGTACTTACATAACTTTGTATTGGGCAGGCCCCTGCGGATCGCGATCCATCATGGCAGAAAAACGCGACTACTATGAAGTACTCTGTATCGTTCGCACCGCGTCGCCGGACGACATCAAGCGTTCCTACCGCAAGCTCGCGCTCAAGCACCATCCTGATCGTAACCCTGGTGACACCGAGTCAGAAACGCGTTTCAAGGAGGCGGCGGAGGCCTACGAAGTCCTGTCCGACCCTCAAAAACGCCAGCGATACGATCAGTACGGGCATGCCGGCGTCAATGGTGCGGGGATGCACGATTTCCACAACATGGGTGCCGAGGACATCTTCTCGATGTTTGGAGACCTGTTCGGTGGCGGGCGGCGTCGGAGTCGCGGTGCGGACCTCCAGACCCAGGTCGAACTCACGCTGCAGGAGGTTGCGACGGGGGCTGAACGCACGCTCCAACTGGTACGCAACGATTTTTGTGACGACTGCGCCGGAAGCGGTGCAGCACCGGGCAGCAAGAAGCAGGCATGCCCCACATGCGGTGGGTATGGACAGGTCGAGCAGTCCGGAGGGCTGGGAGCGATCTTTGGACGGGTTGTGACAGCCTGTCCATCGTGTCGTGGTCGCGGCAGCATCGTCGTGACGCCGTGCGATGGATGCAACGGAAGCGGGCGACGATCCAAAGAGCGGGTTGTGACTGTCAACATCCCCGCTGGCATACACGAAGGGCAGTCCATTCGCGTGCGCGGCGAGGGTGAACCCGGTGACGACGGATCGACACGCGGTGACCTGTATTGTTATGTCGCCGTCAAAGCTCACCCCTTCCTCGAACGCCAGGACGACAGTCTCGTCTGCCGTGTACCCATCTCCATCACCCAGGCAGCCTTGGGCGCCACCATCGAAGTACCAACCTTAAAGGGGACTGCCGAGGTCAAGGTTCCGGCTGGCACGCAGGGTGGGCAGGTTTTCCGCCTGTCGGGACAGGGTCTGCCCAATCTTCGATCACGCCGCAGGGGAGACGAACTGGTGCAGGTCGTCGTAGAAGTACCGCGCAAACTCACCAGACGTCAGGAAGAACTTCTGCGCGAATTTGCGACGGCTGAGGATAGTTCGCACGCACCGGAATCGAAACGGTTTTTCGATCGCGTGGTCAGCTATTTTGCGGGCGATGACGATTGAACGGTATATCGCAGCCTGGTGACCCATGAACGCTGGTGTATGACAATGAATGACAACAAGTAAGAATGAAACATCATGAGAAGCAAAAATAAAACCAAGCGCAAGTCCAACCTCGACACCGCAACCCCCGACGACCCGGACCAGACTGCATCTCAGTCCACGAGCAAAGCGGGAGGGGCGGGTGTCCATGCAAACGTCGACATCCCGGTCGATGAGCTGACCGCTGTCAGGAATGAGCTCGCAGATGTGAAGGACAAGCTCGTCCGCGCCCTTGCTGAGCAGCAAAACATCCGAAAACGGTGTGCGAACGAGCAGGTAGAGTCGATTCGATACGCGAACACCGCACTCATCAAACCGCTCCTGGATGTTCTGGACGACTTCGAGCGAACCATGCAGCAGGAGAATACCAGCGACTCGGCTGCCATCCTCCAGGGCATCAAACTGGTCCACCAGAACATGGTCAAGCTGCTCAAGGACAACGCCGTCGAACGCATCGACCCGCTGGGACAACCGTTCGACCCGCGCTTCCACGAGGCGATGATGCAGCAGCCCACCGCCGATGCAGAACCGGGAACCGTGTTGCAGGCGCTTCAACCCGGGTACATCATGAACGACCGCGTCCTGCGACCTGCCAAGGTCATCGTCGCGACGGAGATTCAAAACACAGATGCCGCCAAATAGGGAAGACCTGAACAGGAAACCATAGACGCAACCGACAACCAGCAGACAACCAGAAATCAGCAGGAAAACAGCAGAAATCACAGCAGACAGCAGGGATCAAACTTCATGCCGACCTACGAATACGAATGCAAGCAATGCCAACGCATCTTTGAGAAGTTTCAGTCCATGTCGGCCAAACCAGTGAGAAAAATCAAAACCGACTGCAAGGAATGCAACAACTCCGCCCCCGTCCGACGACTCATCGGAGCAGGGGCAGCCGTCATCTTCAAGGGCGGCGGGTTCTACGAAACCGATTACCGCACACAATCTTACAAAGATGGCGAAAAAGCAGAGAAGGACTCCGCGAAGAAGGCCACTGAGGACAAATCCGGCGACAAGAAATCCGATACCAAAAAAACGGACACCAGTAAATCTGCTGATAAGAAATCTGCAGATAAGCAATCAAAACCGGCAGCCGCCAAGGATGCACCCAGCGGTAACTCCAAAAAGTCAAAATGATGACCTCTGTCGCCCCGCCGAGCACAACAACCATGACACCACCCGATGGTACTGCCAGCCCGAACGACGATGTACAGTCAGACACTACACTGTTTGCCGATGCACAGTCAGGTGATGCACATACCCCACTCCCCTTCCGCCTCACCTGTCCCATATGCGAGAAAAGTGTGGAATTCGCCGATCGCGACGAGGCGACCTCCCGCCCGTTTTGCAGCATCCGGTGCAAAAATGTCGATCTGGGCAAGTGGTTAAGCGGAGAATACCGAATCTCAGAACCCCTGTCCGAACACCCCGATTTCGACGATCTCCAGCAATAATTCGCCCCACCGATCCGCATACCGCCAACAATCACCATCCCCCAATTGTCCCCCAACGCCATCACGCTATAATCCGCCCACGGCTAATGCACCGACGCAAAGCCCCACCAGATACCAGCGGACCCGTCACAAGAGCCAATACAACCAAGGAGCATCTCGAATGTCCGATGATTCCCGACAGGCAGACTCAGCCAACTGGTTCGAAGCGTCAGGCGTTCCGCACCTCCTCAAATCGTTCCGCCTCGCACTCCACCCCAGTGTCCTGACGCTGGCGATCGCCGGAATTCTCATGACATCCGCCGTCGGCGTCGTCCTCGACAAGGTCTGGATCCAGTCCGAGAACGGCGTCGAAAAATACGCCCTCGCACGATACCTCGGAGCAACCGATGCCCCGGAATCCGAAAACACCCACGGTATCTACAAAATCTTCCGAGACCACCAGCTTTACAACATCCGCGATGCTGTCGAATCCATCCGGATGGGCAGACTGCTTGGCGATGTCGGACTCGGTGCCAGCGCAACCATCGAGCATGCACCTGAAAAAGTCGGCGACGGCGGTTCGCTGCCCGCGCGAGGTGTGGCGGTCGATCTGATCCTGATGGCCAGGGGTGTCGGATGGATGTTCCGGGCACATACCTGTTATGCCCTGCTCTTTTTCAGCGCACTGTTGCTCATCTGGGGGCAATGCGGTGGCGCCATCTCTCGCATCGTAGCCATCCGCCTCACCCGGAACGAATACATCCCCCTGCCATCCGCCATTCAGTTCGCATCCCGAAAACTCCTCGGCGGATTCGCACTCGCACCGCTCCTCCCCCTGCTCATGACCCTCGCCCTTGGCATCCTGCTGATGCTTGGCGGACTGTTCATGCGCATCCCGTGGCTGGGCGACATCGTCGGGGGTGGACTGTTCTTCCTCGCAATCCTCGGCGGGATGGTCATCGCTTTCCTGCTGCTGGGACTTGTCGTTGGCGGGCCCCTCTTCTGCCCGACGATCGCAGTGGAAGGGACGGATGCATTTGATGCGATCTCGCGCAGCCTCAGCTACGTCTATGGACGCCCACTCCGCGCACTCTGGTACGCCTCAGTCCTCGTGGTGTACGGTGCATTTGGCTGGTTGTTCGTGCGACTCTTCGCATGGATCGCGATGGCAGCCACTCACTATTTCGTCGATATCGGCACCGGTGGCCAGCTCGCGAACATCTGGATTCGCCCTACATTTGAGCAGCTCCACCGCGTCGGCGAAAATATGGACGGCAGCAGTTGGTTCGCCGGTGTCCTGATCTCATTGTGGGCGATCCTCATCGTGACATCAGTCTGGGCTTTCCTCGTCTCATACTTCTTCGCCGGCAGCACTGTCGCATACTTTCTCCTCCGCAGGGAGGTCGATGGCTATGACCTTTCTGATATTTACGAAGAAGATGACGCTCCGTCGCCTTCGCCCGCATTGCCAGCGTCCACGCCGTCTACCACATCCATGCCGTCCACCACGTCTACGCCGTCAACCCCGTCCACCCCGGAGACTGCCACACCCCCGGATGAGAACGTCGGAGCGGTCGAGTCAAAACCCGGCAAATCAGGCGGCGAGTCCACACATAAAAAGAGCAAAAAAAGCAAACAAGGCAAGAAAAAGAAATGACCCAACCGCGACTTGACCACTACCCAACGCAACCGTTATGTGCTCACAGAAGTGTGGCAGCGGATCGCTCATGAGCACAGCACACATCGTCTGGCTTGCATTTTCCGCCCTGCTGACACTTATCTGGCTTCGACGTCATGGTGATATCACCCACGCACACACCACGATCCCGGAACTCGGCGGTGACGACCCCACTCCGCCCGAAAGCGATTCCCCCCGCGTCTCCATCATCATCGCAGCCAAAGACGAAGAATCCGGCGTCGAAGAATGCATCCGCTCGCTCCTCGCCCAGAAGTACGACAATCTCGAGATCATCGTCGTCAACGATCGCAGTGAAGACCGCACGGGTGAAATCTTATCGGCACTCGAACGCGAGGTGCGCAACAGCGATACTTCGACGGGGCGCCTACGCGTCAAGACCATCACCGAGCTTCCGCCGGGCTGGTTTGGGAAGACACACGCCGTCCAATGCGGAGCAGACGACGCCACCGGGGATTACCTCCTCTTCACAGACGCCGACTGCGTATTTACCTCGCAGAACGCGGTCGGTGTGGCTGTCCAATACGCTCGCAAACACAAGATCGACCTCCTCTCCGTCATCCCGCACGTCCTGGTAACCTGCAACGCCGAAGCGGTCATCCAACCCGTCGCGTCGGCTGTCCTCATGCTTTGGCATCACCCGCACAGCGTCAACGACCCCGATCGCAAGGTCGCCTATGCCAATGGTGCGTTCATGCTCTTCGCAAAATCCGCCTACGAACGCATCGGCGGTCACCACTCTGTCAAGAACTTCCTCTGCGAAGATATGCACCTCGCCCGCACCATAAAAACCAGCAACCTCCGCCTCTTCGTCACCCAGAACCGCGACCTCTACCACACCACCATGTACCACAACCTCCACCAGACCTGTCGCGGCTGGACACGAATTTTTCAAGGCGGACTCCACTCAAAACTACGCATCCTTCTGGCGACCCTCGTCCTGGTCGTGTTCAGCCTCGGACCATGGATGCTCCTCGTCGCGGCTGCCATTGGTGCATTTCGGACCGGTTTTGCATGGCCTCATAACGCGATCCTCGTCGCATCCGCCGCCGCAGCAGCAGCTCAGCAATCCGTCACGCTTCGCCTGTACCCCGTCATGCGTCGCCCTGCCAATCAGTCCTGGCTATACCCCATCGGAGCAGTCCTCACCACCGCCATCCTTATCAATGCCATGCTGAAATCATTCGGCATTGGACAGACACACTGGCAGGGAACCACCTACCTGGGATCGGACCTGGCCCCGGATCGAACTTGAACTCGGATCGGACCTGAATCATGCCGAACACAAATCCACCACAACCAACACCACACAACCAGCCCAACGCTGAGCAGCACGACGCTGAGCAGAATGACCCAGAACAGGCCAACGCTGGACAGACCAACGAGCAGAACGACGACAACCCATCATCTCTCCGCGCATTCGCCACCGCCACCGGCCTGGCGTTCCAGGTTGTCGGCATTATCTACCTCATGATCGGGGCGGGATATTTCGTGGTCGCATCCGCCGTCGATCGCAAAGGCAGTGCAGCCAACCCCGATATCATCACATCCGGCATCTTCGACCCCGCCAACCGCCTCCAGGCTGTCACAACCCTCGGAATCCTGGCTGCCATCGCCGGCGGATTGGCTTTGGCGACCTTCGGACTCGGAATGCAGGGCGAGAAGCGAAACAGCGGCGTCGCAGCCATGATCTCAACGACCATCCTCACCATCATCGCAGCCGCAACCTGTGCAGGATACCTCTACCTTGGCCCGCACTACCTCCGTGCGACAATCGCACTCGCCTTCACCCTCATCAACGCGACCCTCTTCATGCTGGCGGGGCAAAGTGCTGCTGTACTCAAAGCCCATCCCGCCCCGGAAGACCAGTCCATCGTCGATGACGCCTGGATCGAAGAATACAGTCGCATCCGCCGCCAGCGATACGACTGACGAACCAGCCACACCAACCTTCACGCAATTCGCCTATTTTGCCCATTTCCTCACCCCTGCGTTTGAAGCAGAGGCAGACCGCGAAACATTGTCGTATCACGGGGTCATGGACCGACTTATCAGAAGGAGGGCTTGGATCGTAATATCACCATTCGTTGAAATCGGAGGCCGATCATGTCACCGGGAAAAACGCGCTCCGCGAAATATCGCCAGGATCAGCAACTCAAGTTCGATAATCTGCTCGTTGAGGAGTTCTACGCTTCTGAACGTGAGGACAACCTCCACAGACCGCCAGCCAGGATCATCACAGGTGGTTCGAGAATGGCAGAGTATGATCGCGAAGGCGTCGCAGGAGATCTCATCGCCGAAGCAGGCATCGAGAGCGATTTTTCGCCAATAATCGGTTATACGCCAAAAAACGACCCTATCCAGGAATCCAGCCCCACCCACGAACCATCCACACGTCTCAATCGCCTGAATACCCCGCTTCCAGAACCAGCAGAATCTCAGCGTCTCGAATCTCGACGCTTCGAATCCCGGCGTCCGGAGCTGGTGGAAGATGTTTCGGACAGTATCGAAGACCACGAGGGACTTCTGCCCGACACAGCTCCCCCCGCATCCATGCTGAAATTCGCCGCCGCGATTGGTCTCGGATTGGCAGCTTCGATGCTCATTCTGGTCGGAATCGCATTAGCACTTGGGATATAACCCCTTTTCGGGCAATGATTTAGGGATTCCATGTTCGCTATGCACCGCGATGGTGTGGGCGGGAGATACTGCGTGTGCAAAGAGTCGGATACTGCACGTACATAAGAGTCAACGCCAACAGCTCCCCCGTGGACATAACCCTCCGAAAAATCACACCAACCCCTTGACCAGTTCGAACGCATCGCTATCCTCCATGGTCCTTTGCATCGCTGGAAGAAACACAGCACCGTAGAACGAAATACAAGCAGGGGCCACCAACGAAAGGCCGAGATAGATGCCGATTGGAAGATCAACTTGTACCCTCACGAAACCGCACGAGGCCGTCCGATCCTGGTACCAGGTGGACGCAACGGACCAGATTCTGGGTCGTCTTGCTGCGAATATCGCGCGACGCCTCATGGGCAAGCACAAACCCAGCTACACGCCCCACGTCGATGATGGCGATTTTATCATCGTCACCAACGCAGAGAAGCTGCGCGTCACGGGTCGAAAAGCCGAGCAGAAAACCTACGGTCGATACAGTCAGTATCCCGGTGGTTATCACGAAGAAACATACGAATCTCTGTTTGAGCGGATTCCCGAACGCGTTCTGGAGTTGGCCGTCCGGCGGATGCTCCCCAAGAGCGCTCTAGGCCGCAGGATGATTACAAAATTGAAGGTTTATCGCGGCGAAACGCACGATCACGCCGCCCAGAAACCACAACCGCTGACCTTTTAGGGTCCGAAATCGGGGTATTCCCTAATCGTATAAAAAAGCCCTAATCGTATAAGTAGCAAGAAAGCAACTGCACCATTGCTGTCAGGAGATATTGCACCAGTGACCGACGAATCCAACACGACACCAGAGTCTACAGAATCTGCGCCAACGCCGGCACCCGCAACACCGGGAACGGCACCTGCGACACCGGAAGCAGCCACACCCGCTCCCGAGGTGCCGACGCCAGCAACGCCGACGCCAGCAACGCCGACGCCAGCAACGCCGACGCC
>JAJRYY010000084.1 GCA_024275565.1 Planctomycetota bacterium | reverse complement strand
TCCAGCTCGCCCGTCAATTTCGTCTTCCGAGACCGCTCACGATACGAGATGAATCCGCTCCCCTCGAAACTCGCACCGATCGGACCCGTCAAAATCAAATAGCTCACCGTCGCATTGATCATCGTCCGATCAGCCCCGGTCCGCCCCGGTTTGGTGTTCCAGAACGTCTTCACATGCACGACCTGCGTCGTCTCCACGCCATCCTCCGAGACGGCTGCCTCCCGAGCGACCAGCTCCACATGCCCATGGGCATCGATGTAGTAGTAGCACTCCTCGAACCCCTGGACATACGCCTCCTCATGGCCAGCCGTGCGAAAATCCACCACACGGAACGTCGTCCCCTTCGGTCCACACCCAACCCCGATCATGGCAGACCCCAACGCCAGCAAGACCGTCGCAACCCCTCTACTCGTCATATATCGCATCATCCCAAGACCATTACGCCCACCGACCCCTCTTGGCAAGCCCCGAACACCAACTTCCGCAATATCTTCCCCCCGTACTTTCAAAAATCTCTGAAAGCACCCACCGCGCTAGCAGCCACCCCCATTCACACTATAATCCATCAGGACGCGACAGATACGGAGAATCTCGCTTTGACCGAACCAACGAACAAACCAATGAACAAACCCGACCAGCACCGCATAGCAGCCGTCTCATTCCTCAACGCCAAACCGCTCATCCAGGGGCTTGGCGACCGGGCGGATGTGTCCCTCCGCACCGCCCCACCGGCTGACCTGCCTGCTTTGCTGAATGCCAATAAGACCGACGTCGCCCTCGTCCCCGTGATCGACACAATACGCAGCGGGTCCACCTGGAAAATCGTCTCAGACGCCTGCATCGCCTGCGACGGCGCGACGCTCACCGTCCGAATTTTCTCCCGAATCGACCCCTCCGACATCACCACCCTGCACGTCGATCGCGACTCCCACAGCTCGGTCGCACTCGCCCGGTTGCTATGGCGGGAGAAATTCGGTACCGACCTCGAACTTGTCACCATCGACGCCGCGAAAGCACGAGAATCTGATGTAGCGAATTGTGAGGCTGTCCTGCTTATTGGCGACAAAGTCGTACATCCGCCACCCGGCATCGAACTCTTCTCAACACACATCGACCTCGGTGCGACCTGGAAATCACTCACTGGTCTGCCATTCGTATTCGCAGCATGGGCAGCCGCAGACGACGCCAAGGGCAAACGCATCGCCCCGATCCTCAGCACCGCCCGAGACACCGGCGTCGCCATGGCTGACGCACTGGCCACCGAATTCGCACCGAAAATGAACTGGCCCACCGACCTCGCACACCGATACCTCACGCAATACCTCAGCTTCACCATTGGACACCGACAGCGCGAAGGTATGCGTCTTTTCCTCGAACTGGCCCAGAAACACGACATTGTCGATCGCAATCAGGAACTCCTTTTCGCATGATAACATCATCAGCAGCAAACCCTGACACCAGCACGCTCCGCGCAAACCGCATCACCGAGGCAGAAGCACTCACCCTCTACCGTGAATGCTCCATCCACGAACTCGGTCGCCGCGCCCACGAAATCACAACATCGCTCCACCCCACGACAGACCGAACCTACGTCGTCGACCGCAACATCAACTACGCGAACTACTGCTCAGCAAAGTGCATCTTCTGCAACTTCAAAGCAGACCCACCCGGCGTTGACACCGGACGAAAAGACCTCCCCGATGGCTACATCCTAACCTACGAACAAATCGGTCAGAAAATCGAAGAACTCCTCGACATCGGTGGCACGCAGATCCTCCTCCAGGGCGGCCTCGTCCCTGCAGACATGATCCCATTCGACTGGTACCTCGACCTCATGCGCTTTATCAAACGCGAGTACCCGACCGTCCACATCCACGCCTTCAGCCCGCCCGAAATATACGCCTTCGAGCAGGTCTTCAACATGCCCATCCGCGACATCCTCCTCCGCCTCACCGATGCAGGCCTCGATTCCATCCCCGGCGGCGGCGGCGAAATCCTGGTCGACCGCGTCCGCGACAAAATCGGAATCGGCAAGACCAACACCGATCAATACCTCTACGCCTGCCGCGAAGCCCACAAATTGGGCATGAAAACCAGCATCACCATGATGTTCGGACACATCGAAACCATCGCAGACCGCATCGAACACCTACGCCTCATCCGCGACCTGCAGGACGAAACCGGCGGCTTCTCTGCCTACATCTGCTGGACATTCCAGCCCGGCGACACCCCGCTCGGACGCCTCAAACAATTCCCCCCCGATTACACCGGCGAACCCGACGGCAAACACCTCATGCTCGCAGACGCCCACGAATACCTCAAAATGCTCGCCATCAGTCGCATCTACCTCGACAACATCCCGAACGTCCAGTCCTCATGGGTCACCCAGGGTCCGAAAATCGGCCAGCTCGCCCTCTTTTATGGTGCAAACGACATGGGTTCGGTCATGATGGAGGAGAACGTAGTGTCAGCCGCTGGCACCGTCTTCGAGTTGAACGAAGATGAAATCCGAAACCTCATCACAACCGCCAACTACACCCCAAGAAAGCGAAACTTCTACTACAAGCTCATAGACTGACCCATCCGTGAGGGCGTACAATGTATCCATGACGAGCAAGAATGCGATATTGTCCAGAGCGACGTTCTGGCGAATCACCTCAATTGGTTTATTAATCGTGCTTGTTGCACCCTTGTTTGATGAGCAACTTTGGCCACGACGCTTCAAGCTGCTATCGCTACTCAGTATCGCTGTCTCATTGGCGGGTATCGCTATATGTGGCTACGCAGGCC
>JAJRYY010000083.1 GCA_024275565.1 Planctomycetota bacterium | reverse complement strand
TTTTATGTGGCTGGAACCCCATCTGAAGCTGCGGGGGCTGAACGCTATTTTATCGGGTTTATGCTCGGTTATTCGGGCGAGCGTGGAAATACGCTTGAGGAGATCATCGCGAATATCGATCGCAGCGTCGCCGTCGACGGGGCGCGTCCGGACGGGACGTTTTACCTTATGAAAACCGATGACGTGATCAGCAGTTCGCCGAGAGATCCACATTTTCCTACAACCATCGCCTCGATCGAAGCGGAAGGTGGGATGGCTGAGCAGATCGATGCGTTTCTTCCTATCGGACGACATGATTGCATGGGTGTTTTGACGGGTATGGCATCACCTGCAATAATAAACTCTGACTTTACTCTGCTCGATGGGGCATTTTGCGACCATCTGACCAGTTTTGCTGCCCGGTTCGATGGCAGCAGCCAGACGAAAATGTCCGAGTGGATCGCCAAGGGGGCGAGTGGGTCGATGGGGACCGTTGAGGAACCCTGCGTTTTTCCGCCACCTGGAAATACGGGAAAATTCCCGCACCCTCGTCTGCATCTCTGGTATTACAAGGGTTTGTCGCTTGGTGAAGCCCTGATGCGGAGCGTGAAGTGGGCACCGTTTCAGTGTCTTTTTTACGGCGATCCTCTGACGCGACCTTTTGCCTACATTCCGGTGGTGTCGCTGCCTGACGCCCCTGGATCGCCAGTTTCCGGAGTTGTGACGCTGACACCGGAGGCGATCACTGGAAATCCTGATGCTGGCATTGCGGAATTCGAACTGCTTATCGACGGCCGTTCATATGGGGACGTTATTCCTGGTGATTCTTTCACCGTTGATACGACTGCATTGGCTGACGGGGTCCATGACCTTCGCGTGATTGCGTATGAGGATTCTCTTGTGAGGTCGCAAGGACGATGGCTTGGTGAGCTTGAGGTCAATAATTCGGATAAATCTGTGACCATCGAATCGACCACTGCAGTGGGTGATCTGGGGACGGTGTTCTCAGTCAGTGTTGCTGCTTCCGGGGGCGATGTCGCGGAAATTCGTCTGTTGCAAAATGAACGTGTTCTGGCTGCCACGCAGAGTGCTTCTGATTCCTTCCCAATCTCGGCGGGGCGTCTGGGGGGTGGTCCAACAACATTGGTTGCGCTGGCAGCATTCGAGGATGGAACGTTTGCCTTGAGTGACGTTTTGAATCTTGACATCGACTTTGGCACTGCAGGAGAGTTTGGTACAGCAGGGGATTTTGGTACTGCAGGATTGAATGCAAACGTGGGTGCGCCTCCAACTGCATATGCCTATACGGTTGCGGTTTTACCGGGGCAGCCGCTTCTGCTCGATCTGCCAGCAACCGATGTTGATGGCGATACCCTGACGTTTACGATTGTGACGGATCCGACGCAGGCGGTTGTGAGTGTGGGTGGGAATACGCACATGCTCGTATCTGACGTAGATGCTACCGGGTCTGATACACTGACATTTCGGGCTTCGGATGATGTATCGGACAGCAATGATGCGACGGTGACGATTGAGTATTGTCCTGCAGCACAGATCACGGTGCAACCGCTTGATGTGAATGCCTGTGAGGGCGATACCGTTACACTATCTGTCACAGCTACGGGTGACGGATTGGGCTATCAGTGGTTCAAGGATGGCGCACTGATCCCCGGAGCTGTTGGCGCGGATCTGACGATTGAGAATGCCAGTGAGGATGATGTTGCGGATTATTATGTGGAAATCGCGAATCGCTGCTCACTTGTCTCCAATTCAGTCAGAAGTGAAACCGTGCAGGTGGATCTGGTGTTCATGCCGGTCGTCATTACGGATCCCGTGGGCGATGACCTCTGCGTGGGCGAGTTCTTTTTCCCCGTTGTGGCTGCGATATTCACGGACGAGTACCAATGGTTCAAGGACGGAATGCTGCTTGACGGTGAGACGAATTCGTTTCTGGTGATCTCGGCCGTCACACCAAGCGATGCTGGTGCCTATACGGTGGTTGCTTCGAATATGTGTGGGTCTGCTTCGAGCGGTCCTGCGGTGCTGATTGTTTCAGGGTGTGGTGCGGGCGATTTCGACGGTGACAGCGACGTTGATTTTGTAGATTTCGGGCATTTTCAGCAATGTTTTACCGGTGATGGGAACGGTCCGCTGGCGAGCGGTTGTGGTGTGTTTGATTTCGATGGCGATACAGACGTTGATCTTGCAGACTACGAAGATTTCGGCATCCTGGTGGCTGGGCCGTGACAGATCGGTTTAATCTGCGTGATGGAAGTGGTGCCGCCGTACCACACACGACCTGTATGATGAGCGCTGGCGGTTGAGAAGTCAGTGTTGCATCGCGTTTAGCGCGAGGATCTGTGCAGTCGGCAGTCGCCAGCCGGTGTGCAGCTTTCGGCGTGCTTTTCCAATCGGTGGGTGAAACCCGTTTTACGATCTTGATTCCCGTTGATCTGCCTGCTATTGTTCCTTCACGTCCGGGCGGAATATCATGAATCTATGGAACATCCTGAATGGTACGATCTTTAATGTGGTCGCTGTCGCGATTGGGGCGTCGGTGGGGATGCTGCTTTCCGGGAAGCTTCCGGATCGGTATCAGCAGATTGTCCTTACTGCACTGGGGTTGGTGACGATCACGCTTGGTATTGATGCGGCGGTGCTTGTGATGGGTGATACAGTTGCCACATATCGCCCGGCGGGTGAGGCTGGGAAAACGTATGGTGCGACGCTGGCGATGATTACGGTCGGTTCGCTGATTGCCGGGTGTTTTGCCGGAACCTGGTTGCGCCTGCAGGATCGTGTTGAATCGCTCGGGACGCATCTTCATGCCCGATTCGGGAAGGGTGAGGCGGGTAAGTTTTCCGAAGGGTTTCTGCTGGCGAGTGTGATATTCTGCGTGGGTCCACTGACACTGCTGGGGTGCTTTGAGAACGGCGTGGCGGGTGACCCCAGTCTGCTCATGATAAAATCATTGCTTGATCTGTTCTGTTCGATGGCACTTGCGGCTGCGCTGGGTTGGGGTGTTTTCTTCAGTGTGTTGACGGTGCTGGGTTTTCAGAGTGCGTTGTCGCTGCTTGCCTATTTCTTCGCCGGAGCGATCCCGGATCTTTCTCAGCAACTGATGAACGTTGTTGGCGGCGTGCTGCTGCTGGCGACTGCGCTGACACTGCTGGATCTGAAGAAGATTCCTGTGGCAGACATGCTTCCTGCGCTCTTTCTACCGCCGATTGTGGTATCATGTGTGGAGCGGATCGCCCCGGGTGCTTTGATAGTGCCGGGCGTCCTGATGGATACGGTGTTACCCGGTTGATCGTACGATGCGTAGCATGCGACACGAAGGTTCTTCATATTTTCACGCGGTGGTCGATCGCTTTCTTGCCGAGCAGGATATTCCGACGAGCGGGGAGCATAGCTGTCCATACCTGCCCGATCGACGGAGCAGGAATCAGGGGTTTGTGATTGAAGACCTCACGCCGAGTGTGTATCGGGCGCTGCTGGACCGGAATTTTCGGCGTTCCGGTAAGATCGTTTATCGTCCGGTGTGCGATGGGTGTTCGGAATGTCGGCAGATTCGCGTTCCGGTACATTCTTTTCAGCTCACGCGGTCGCAGCGACGTATTGTACGAAAAAACGCTGACCTGACTGTGACAACGAAGATCAGTCCAAAACCGACCCGTGCGAAATGGTTGCTATTCCGTAAGTATATTGAGTACAAACACGATGATACTATGGGGACTGGTTTTACCGAGTTTGTCGAGTTTCTCTATAATGCACCAATCGATTTCTATGAATTTACTTATAAACTGGGTCGGGAAATTATCGGCGTGAGTATTGCCGATCGGTGTGACGATGCATTGAGCAGTGTTTATATGTTTTTCGACCCCGCTCACGAGCAACGTAGCCTCGGGACGTATTCAGCCATACATGAGATCGAATATTGCAAAGAGCATGATTTTGATTACTACTACCTTGGGTATTATATATCCGGAGCGACTACCATGAACTATAAATCCCGGTTTATGGCCAATGAATTGCTTACGCCTGATTACGAATGGGAGACAAGAATAAAATAGATATAGTGTATTGAATATATCATGTAACAGTCATGGAGGACGAATTTGATGCGTAGGAAGAATATTTGTAACATGGTCATTGTTGGATGTGGTGTATTTGGTGTCACAGGAATGACACAAGCTCAGGTGACTGCCACGCTCTCTGAGCAGCCGGGTGCTGAAGTGCTGGCGATTGGGGAGATGGCTGTGGCGACGACGGGGTTTGGAACACTTTTTGGCGATACTGAGCTATTTTCTGGCGCTACGGCTTCTGCTGTTATGACGCTGTTCCCTGTCGTGCCGCCGTTTGACGCGTGTACGATGGACAACTGGGCGATTCTGGTTGCACCATTCTCCATGTCATTTCAGCTTGATGAGCGACAGGGCATCGTTGCCAATGTCGAGATTTCTGAGATTTCCATCGTTGCCTCCAATGAGTTCTCCGGGACCATCGGCGGTGGTATCGCTTCGTTTGATCGCACTGCATTTTTCGTTTCAGGTGTTGCGAATATCAGTATTCCGTTTTTCACCGTGAACGAGTCCATTCCCTTCGACAAGCCTTCATTCGATGTGTTTCAAACCAGTTTCGCGGTCATTGCCAGCGATGTGGCGCTCACCGACAGCTCAGCCGTATTTACAGTTGGTATATCGATCAAGCCTGATGAGATTGGTGTCATCGTGATCGATCTTGATATTGAAATCGAGACTGCGGGCACCAACATGTTTGGCCCGCTCGATGAAATCACTCTGGGCGACGCGGATTTTGATACCGATGTCGATCTGACTGATTATGGCGTCTGGGCAGGGTGTCTGGAAGCTGTCGATCCGCCGCCCATTTGCACTATTTTCGATTTTAACGCTGATGGGTCCCTGAATCTTACGGACTGGGGAAGATTGCAGGCAGCGTTCACTGGTGGGTTCTCTGCATTTTCACCGTGATGCGAGCTGGGCTGGGAATCACCGTGATGCGAGCTGGGCTGGGAAGAAGAATTCTCGTTTTGATTCCGATGGCTTCGTACTTGCTGCATATCTGCTATACTCAGGGTTCGTCATTTGAGAGATGTGGTCCATGAACGTAAGGGTTGCCTATGACGCTTGAAGAATTGCAGCGCATGATCGACACCATGTACTCTGATAAGGATCGTCAACGCGGGTCTGCGGGGACATTTCTGTGGTTGATGGAGGAGGTGGGCGAGTTGGCGGCGGCTGTTGCTGAGGGTTCGCCTGAGGAGAAAGAAGGTGAATTTGCCGATGTGCTTGCGTGGCTTGTCACGCTTGCCAATGTGGAAGGCGTGAACCTGACCGAGGCAGTCTGTCGCAAGTATGGTGGCGGATGCCCTGGTTGCGGGAAGCTTGTGTGTACTTGTGAGTGCAAAGTCTAGCGTGGTATTGAGTCGGTTGAAAATATTGTAGAATGATCTTGTAGGTTGACATCATCGTGGCGGATAGCATGACTGTGGAGCGGGACATCCCTTCAATTCTCATTACACTTTCCGACGGGCGCGTGCAGAAGCGTGTGCTTGACGGGGATGTTCACGTCGTCGGCCGGGATCCGTCCTGCGATATTCTTCTTGATGATCCGAGTGCTTCTCGTCGCCATGCGATTCTCCGGCTGGATGGCGGTGAATACTGGGTTGAAGATCTGGGTAGCAAAAATGGTACGCTGGTCAACGATGAGCGCGTTCACAGGCACCGCCTGTCGCACCGTGATGAAATCGTACTTGGCTCTGTGGAGATACGCTATTTGGCCATCCCCTCGGCGTCCGGTAACCTTGCAAGCTCGGTTCTCATCGCAGATTCTCCGGAGACCATGGCTGCTCCAAGCTACACGTCGCAGAGTGCCTCCCTCTACCTGAGTGAGCATCGGTTGAAGGTGCTTTATGACCTGAGTGACCGGTTGACGACCATTCGCGACAGGCAGGAGCTTCTTGAAGATGCACTGACGGTGTGTTTTGATAATTTTCGGTTCGAACGGGGAGCCATCGCTGTCAGGCGCCGCGACGGGCGACTTGTCGATTGGCCGGTTGTGCGGAATCTTCGTGGACAGTCCGGCGAGCTGACGGTCAGTCAGACAATCCTCGGGCGAGCACTCAACCATGGCGAGCGTGCGATCGTCACGGATTCAGCCGCCGACCGTGTCGATCCTACGGTCTCGATGATCCAACATGGGATACGATCTGCCATGTGCGTACCGCTGATGCTTGGCGGTCATGGGTCTTCAAATTCTGGTGGCTCTAATCCAGAGACGGCGGGCAGGACCATGGCTGTTCCTGAGATCCTGGGGGTGATTTACGGTGACAGCATCTCCACTGGCGCTGTTTATACCCAGGAAGAAGTCGATTTTCTGGCTGGCATTGCTCGTCTTGTCACGATCGGCCTGATCAATGCGCGTCTTGTGGACGATCAAAAGCGTACGCTGGAGCTGGAGGCGGAGCTGGGTGTCGCCAGAGAGATTCAGCAGCAGTTGTTTCCCAAAACGTTGCCCAAAACCGACACGCTGAAATTCGCTGCGCTCAACGAACCGGGGCGAACGGTCAGTGGTGACTATTACGATGTCATCAATCTACCGGATGGTCGAATCGTGTTCCTGATCGCAGACGTCACTGGTGAGGGCGTCGCTGCCGCACTCCTCATGTCCAATCTTCAGGCTGGCGTCCGGCTGACTGTGCAGGACGGCGTTGAGAGTATGGGGGCGCTGATGACACGGTGGAACAGCCTCATCGAATCGAATACCGATGCTTCGAAGTTCATCACCTGTCTGGCTGGCATTGTGGATCCCCGGAAAAGAACGATTGACTTTGCCGCCGCCGGTCATCCGCAACCTTTTGTACTTCACGAAGGTGTGGATGTTCCTACGCAACTGAATATACCCCCAGGATTTCCACTTGGCGTTGTGGCTTCGACGGAATACGAGACCATGACCGTTGAGATGGGCGACAATCCGAGTCTTCTCCTCACCTATACGGACGGTATTTACGAGGCGATCAGCGCTGATGGGGAGTTTTTCGGGGAGGGGGGGATGATCGATGTGATGAGCGATCTCGATGAGTTGAATCCGCACACATTGATTCGGAAAATGCGAAAATCTGTGAGTGCTTTTGCGCGCGACGTTGCCCAGTCCGATGATATTACCATGCTCGCTCTGAAGATGTGCTGATGGGCAGTTCGCGTCCTGTTTTGCTTGTGTCGCGGACATTTTTGCCGTGGCGGGGGCATTTTTGCCTGTTGTCTGGGGCAATGGTTTTTGCCCGTGTCGGAGGTGTTGGGGTTGCGGCGGGATCCCGAAGGTGGTCGAATGCGGCCTGGCTGGCCTTGACCGGACATTTGCCTTTCCCCTAGGATTCGCCCGTCAGGTGAGATTCTTGTATGGATGCGAGATTTTCGCATCAGGTGCGGTATGGTTGTGTGGTTGGATTTCGTTGTTACCGGACCAGCTTCGTTGTTGCTGGATCAGGATTGTTGTTGCTGGGCCAGGATTGTTGATTCGTTCCGGCTTGGCGGGCGATTTGCCATCGCGGTCCTGCATTTTGCCAGTATAATGTCAGGCAGTTGATTGTGCAGGTATGCGGCTTGCATGGCCGAGTACCGCATATTTGCAGCAGTGCCACGAAAGATAAAGCGACACTTACGCATATTGAGAGGAATAGCGGATGGGTATCTCCGGGCTCGTTCGAGGATGGAGTCTTCGGATCTTGGGATTTTCGGTTGTTGTCGTTGGCTCGTTGGTTGGTTTTGGATGCACCAACGCGGCTGATCCGCTTTTTATCGAAGGGGTCAGCGTCACAGACAATGAGACGCCAACACTCGTCATTGTGCGCCCGATTGCGGATATTTCGATCAGCCAGGGAGACGGTTTCTCGATTGAATGGCGCGATACGGATCGTGACGACGACGCACAGTTGTCTTTCACACTGGTGAGTGTGAACGATACCAGTGTGACTGTACCGCTGATTTCGGGGTTGAGAGAGAACGACGACGGTGCGAGTGACCGTTTCACTGTTCAGACGCAATTCGTCCCGCTGGGTACTTACACATTGCGTGGCCGAATCACCGATGGTGTCAACCGACCGGTGAATGCGACTGCGAACAACACCACGATCGGTGCCGGTCCTGTTATTATCACCATTGTGGAACAAGGCACGACGGTGACAGTCAACCGTCCGCCACAGCTGGAAGTCATTCAGCCAGCGTTCAATCGATCTGTTTCTCAGGACGATACGCTTGACATCTTAATTCGGCCGACGGTTAACGAGCCGGAGTTTGATCCGGAGACGGGTGATGTTATCGAAGCATTTGACCCGGATAGCACGACGACCCTTTATGTGATGCTGGATCTCGATAACGACCCACTGAACGACAACGTTGCGCTCCCGGATCCCGCGCAGATTATTCTGCTGGGTGATCCGATGGAAATTCCGGATGGTAACGGTGCGGACATCGTTTTCTCCATCACAGTTGATGTCGAGCAGATTCCCATTCGTGATGACGGATCACCATACTATATCCGAGCCACCATCGTGGATGGCGTCAATGCCCCTATTCACAGTTATGCAACTGGAACGATTAATGTCGTCCGAGCAGCAGGTGCCAGTCGCATCGTGGACCTCGGGCTTGTCGGTAAAACTATCGGAGGTGCTTTGTTCAGGGGGTTCAACCCAGGGTCCAACCTTGGTTCCCGGATGGTTTCGCTTACAGATTTTGACAATGACGGTTTTGACGATTTTATGCTTGTCGCGCAGTTTGGTAATCCACGAAACTTCGGAAACATTGGCGAAGGTTATCTGATCTACGGGTTGGACGGCGTTCGATTTGGCGGCGAGATCAACGTGAACAGTACGTCGCGCACGATCCCCGGTGTGATTTTTGAAGGTCCTCCGACAAGATGCTCCAACGCTAACGGAGAGTGTTCCATCAGCAACGGCAACGGGGGTGGTCTCGCAGTTTTGCTTAAGGATATTCCCAATCCTCGAACCGATGGAATCACCGACGTGTCGATTGTTCCCGATCTCGATGGTGACGGTCGCCCTGAAATTCTGATCGGTATGTCCCATGTTGATGGTGTGTACCAGGCGCGAGATGATGACCCAGCTGACAGTCCTCCTGATAACACAGATACGGTCGATGTTGAGCTTGCGATCCGTCAGGGAAATGATGGGTTGCGGGTGACGATCGGCGATGAGGAGGAACCGGATCAGGGTTATTTTGGTGTTCAGGATACCACCATTTGTAACCTGACTCCGGATCAGAATTTTCGCAGTGATGATCTGATCTGGCGTAATAACGGTCCGGGTGACATGTGTTTCGTGTTGATTAAATTTACGGACCTGACGAATCTGCTGCCCGCGGCGGACCAGGATCTGCAAAATGTCACAGGTGAGGACGCCAATCTGGTACTCAATGTGATTGATGGCGGGACCGGTGCCAATATACATGTTCTTTTGACTGATTTCGACGAAACGACGACGACATTCAACTCGTTCCTTGGCGGAGCGATGCCCGAGGCTGGCGTTGATTATTAGATGGATGAGATCGAGGAAATCAATGGCGATGATGTCGGTGACATAATCAGAGTTGATCTGGATGAACTCATCGCACAGTTTGTAGTCGGTCAGCTCACCGGGAATGAAATACGCCTTATTATCGTGCCCGACGAAGACGACAATCCGGATGACGTGCGTCTTGCATCCAGTGAATTTGTCAATGATCGTGATCGCCCCAATTTAAACATCAACTATACGCGGACGTTTGATGGGGGTCCGTTGAACTGCTACCCGGACGATCTGCCGAACAACTTTTCCGATGAAACTGGCGGTATACAGGGCGGGAACGAGAACAAGATCGAAGCCTGCGGGTTTGTGACGCTGATGTCCAGTCAGAACCGTGACCTCGCTGGAATAGCACGTAATCCAGATCGCCTCGGTGCCGTCATCGTACCGATCGAACTGATTGGCCAGGCTTCTCGTGACAATGCAGGGCTTTCAGGTGTTGAGGTTGAGTTAGAGTTCGACGAAGCGGATCGTATTGATGGTGTCCGCTTTCAGGCAGGCTGGTACGATTTTCATGACGGCAAACAGCTTAATCAGCCGCCGCTGAATGGGCTTTTCGGTAAGAGTGTTTCGTGGATCGAGGATCAGGATCTCGACGGTCGGCCGGAAATCATCATCTCCGCGCCTCGAAATGAACTCGATGTTGTCGAGACCATCAACAACTTTGGTCCCCGTGCACCTCATGTGGTAGGTCGTCCGTACACCGGTAGCATCATCATCTTTGAGGGTCAAAATTTCGATTCTGACAATACGCGTGACAAACAAGGTGAGGATGGAACCTCCTCTATCCCGACGCCCAACGACGAGCGTATCAATGGGTGCATGGATTCCGGAACCTGTGATCCGCGGAATCCGTTTCCCAGGTGTGGTACGTTTTCTCCGGGTGTGTACCAGATTTTTGCCGAAACGCCTGGCGATATGCTGGGTGGGGCTCGCTCAGGTGGTGATGTCAATCTTGACTCCGTTCCGGATTTCATCTGTGGTGCACCCAAGAACGATCGTACACCGGCAGTGCCGGATACTGGCGACGAAGGTGCTTTTTATGTGATTTTCGGTCGTTCTCCGGTGGGCAATATCAGGCTCGAGCTTGCTGACGACCCCACGCGCAGATCTCCGATGATACGTGTGCGCGGTGAAACGCCTGGCGATGGCATTGGCTGGAAGCAGGAACCGCTCACTGATGTGAACGGTGATGGAATCGATGATGTCGCCTTCTCGTCACCTATGACCGATTTCATCCTTTCACGCCCCAGTTGCGAGCAGTTGCCGGATGGATTTCTCAGCACCGGGTTCTTTAATTCGTGCTTTGGTCTTGAAGTAGCAGTCGATGATTTCTGTAAACCCTACGACTTCGACAACGATCGCCTCATTACCAACGAGGATCGCGACGTGCTGACCTGCCTCATCAGTGCCGACGGAGGACGCGATTGCTGCCCAGTCGATAATGGGTATGTCGGAATCCTCTTTGGTGGCGTGACCCGGCAGGGTGATCGAACCATCAGTCAGCTTGGTACGAATGAGCTTCCGGGCATCATTTTCTACGGGACAAATGCTGGTGACCGCGCCGGGCATGATATATCCAGTGCCGGCGATTTCGATAACGATGGATTCGGCGATCTGCTGATCGTGGCGCCTGGTGAAAAGCGAATCGATAACAATGGTCGCGAGCGCATGGGCGTCACTTATCTCGTGTTTGGTGGACCGCACCTCCAGAATCGTGAGGTTCCCATCGAGCTTTCCGAAATCGGAGTGACCATCCCTGGAATTGTCTTTATGTCTGCCTACGAAACCGGCGGTCTTGATGAAGCTCCGACCGATAATTGTGGTGTTCTGGGTGATATTAACAACGATGGGTTCTCCGACATTGCCATCGGGATCACCAAAGCCGACTTGCTGGACGACACCTTCCCGCAGGGAGATGGTGATGCGAATTCCACGGGGCGCCGCCCCGATCAAGGTGACGCCTACATCATTTATGGCAACAATGTCAATCGTTAGCCGTTCGTCTGGAACCCTGAGGTAGTCGCTGGCATGTGATTCAGTGACATGCTGGTCAAGTGTCATGTGGTCCGTGATATGTGCTCAGTGGCATGCTGGTCAGTGATATGCTGGTCAGTGACATGCTGGTCAGTGATATGCTGGTCAGTGGCTGGGGTCTGGCGTGGGTGAGATTTGAATTTGAGCAGTCAAACCGGCCCATGAGCATCCAAATGATGCGTGTGGGCCGGGTTTTTGTGATTTCAGGCTACAGTTTATGTGTTCCGACCACGAACCGGTCGCCCGTCGCGCTCGTATACAGGCTTAGCGGAGGGGGTGCGCCCGGAGTTTGATGGTTGACCTACGGGCCTTGTGCATGGTATTTAGTTGCGGCGAGAAAGGTCTTCTGTCGCCAGGTACCCGGCAGGTGATGACTGTGAGTGTGGATTTTCAGGAGAGTGCAGCGGATGGAGATTGAATTGACCGCCCAGGCGGGACACGATTCGACGGAAAATGTAGAAGCCCAGACGGGTCGTGTAAGCTTTCTGCTGCTGGCGACGCTGGTGGGCGGTACGCTCATACTGGCCTCGTTTCTGACGGATATGTTCTTTGAGGAGTCCATTCGCGACAGTGCGGGAAAACTCCGGAATCCGCATGCTGATGTCATCGCGCTTCTGGGTGCGGTGCTTCTCGGGCTGCCGCTGCTTTGGCAGGCACTGGTGCATCTGTACCGCGGTGAGAGCAGGATGAACGAACTCGTCGCGATGGCGGTCGTTGCTGCCATCGCCCTCGAGCAATATCAGATGGCTGGTGTGGTTGCCTTCTTCATGATCATCGCGAACCTGATTGAAACGCGTACCGCACTGGGTGCTCGCGCCTCGATCGCGTCACTGGTAAAGCTGACACCTCAGGAGGCTCAGCGCATTACGGGTGATGGTGGCGAGGAAAACGTTACGATATCTGCGTTGCGACCCGGCGACGTCATCCGCGTCCGTCCTGGCGACAACATCCCGGCAGATGGGGAGGTTGTGCAAGGCGAATCGACCGTCAACCAGGCGAGTGTGACTGGTGAGTCTCTTGCGGTTGATAAGGGATCCGGTGACGAGGTTTTTGGTGGAACCAGCAACCTGACGGGTGCGTTGGATATTCGTGTGACCAAAGTGGGGGCGGATACGACGCTTGGGCGTGTCCAGCAGCTTATCCTCAACGCAGAGCGTACCAAAATTCCTCTGATGCGATTGATCGATCGCTATGCGGGGTGGTACACGCCGACGATTTTGATGTTGGCGGGTGTTGTGCTCTTTTTCGCTGAAGACAAGAGCGACGGCATGACGCGTGCGATTGCGATGCTTGTCGCTGGTTGCCCGTGTGCTTTGGTTCTGGCGACGCCGACCGCGATGGTGGCTGCACTGAGTTGTGCTGCCCGGCTTGGTATTCTCGTTAAAAATGTCGTAAACCTTGAATATGCTCGATCCCTGACAGCCATCGTATTTGATAAAACGGGAACACTCACGACTGGTGAACTTTCAGTCACACAGATGAAACCCGCACCCGATATTGATGGTGCAGATCTGTTGCAGATCGCAGCCTCCGCCGAGCAACTCAGTAAGCATCCCGCAGCCAAGGCCATGGTCAGTGTTGCCCGGGAGGCGAAAATTGTGCTCACGCGTCCCGATAAATTTGAAGAGGTTTCAGGTCGCGGCGTGATTGCGACGGTTGGCAGCGACACTGTCATGGTGGGGCGTAGCAGTTGGTTGAAGGATCAGGGAGCGGACATGTCGCTCATGGATGACGCTGCGTTCCAGGAGACCGAAGGTCTGAGCATGTTGTACGTCACACGCAACGCCAAATGCCTTGGCTGGGTCGGACTGGAAGATCGTACCCGCGACGAAGCACGCGCAGCCATCGACGCATTGCGTGAGCTTGGGATCAAAAATCTCACGATGGTGACGGGGGATAAATGGTCCGTCGCAAAACGTGTTGCGGCTGAGATGGGTTGCACGGAGGTGCAGGCGGAGGTTCTTCCTGAAGAGAAGCTGGAACTGGTGGACGATTTGAAGCGTCGTGGTCACTGTGTTTGCGTTGTGGGCGATGGTGTGAATGATGCGCCTGCCCTTGCTGCTGGTCACCTGGGGATTGCGATGGCTGCAGCGGGCAGTGATGTCGCTATCAACTCCGCATCGATTGCACTTCTGAACAATGACCTCTCGCGATTACCGTTTCTGGTGAAATTGTCTCGGCAAACGACCCGTGTCATCTCGCAAAATCTGATATTTGGCGTGTTGTTCATCCTCGTTGTGATGCCGTTGGCTGTCACTGGTACTCTGACAGCCATACCGGCTGCGATTTTGCATACTTTCGCCAGTGCAGTTGTGATTTTCAACAGCGCTCGACTCGTTCGATTTGGCGAGGAATTGACGACCCATGAGGAGTTGCTTGCGGATTCGCCTGCTGATCTGACGAATGCCGCACCAGCGCCTGCGGTATAGATTTATACACCGATCAAATGCTCGACGTCACGATGGTATGGTTAAGAGAGGATAGGACTTATGACTCAGATTCCCGCGGGGATCCCAGTTCCACCACAGGAGGGTGATCCATTCGTTCGTCCTGCGGGTAAGCCCTCGTATAGTCTTATAGCGGTTGCGGGATTCATATTCTCATTCCTGCTCGCCCTTGCACCTTTGGGCATTATCCTTGGCATGGCAGGCATCTTTCATACTCGGGGCGGTAGACGCCGGGGTATTGGACTTGCGGTTGCTGCCATCCCCATCGGATTGTTCGTCAGCTTTATGACAGCAATCTTCGCGGTGGCGTTTTTCATGTTTACCTATGCGGCCGAGTCCAGTGGGGACGCATTTGCACTCTTGAAAACAAGTCGGATTCATATCACCGAAAAAGCCGATGATTTTTATCAGCAGATGGCGCCCAGGTTCAAGGTCAGCACATCGCCTGAGGCGTTTCAAGCGTGGGTCGGGAGGATCGCAACTGATTATGGTACGTTGCAGGGCGTCACGCTGGCTGGGAACCCCATTGAATCTACG
>JAJRYY010000082.1 GCA_024275565.1 Planctomycetota bacterium | reverse complement strand
GTCTCTACGCCATCGCAGAACAGGCCATTGTCGCAGTTTGCGTCGTTCGGCGTGTTCGTACAGGTGTCGCCGATTTCGTCGCAAGTATCATCGGTGCATGTGATGCCGTCGTCGCATGGGTCGGTTCCGGGCTGACAGACGAAGTTGAGGCATGTTTCAGTACCGTTGCAGAAGTCGCCATCGCTGCAGTCGGAGTCCATCAGGCATTCCACGCAGGTGTCAGTATCTTCCTGGCAGAAGGGCAGAAGCGGGTTGGTGCATGGATCACTGCCAGGGACGCATGTGGTGTTGACGCACGTTTCGACGCCATTGCAGAAGAGTGTGTCATCGCAGTCTCCGTCGACCGTGCATTCGCCGCCGGGCTCGAGGATCAGGTTGTCGATCGCTCCGGATCCGATAAAGATGATGTCCATGTCGAGTACGTCGTTGACGTCAAATGCAGTTTGGCCAGCGGCGGGTGTATCGGTGACCGTCGTGAAGACGCCGGGGACCTCGGGGGATTCTGTTGGTAACCCAGAGGAGAGATCAACGGTGCCGATACCGATCTGGCCCAGATTGATCTCGCCGGTGAAATTCGCAGGGATCATAACGTCGCGTGTCGAGCCGGCAGAGTCGGTCATGACAATCAGGAGCGGTCCATTGTCATCGCGATCGATCACATCGATGGAAATGATGCGCACCGGGTAAGGGGCTGGCGAGAAATCGAACAGGAGGGATCCGCCTTCTCCTGCGTCGTTTGGCAGGTTGAAGATGCAGTTGCTGTTGGATGAGGATTCAGTGTCCTGAAGCATGAGGATGTTTCCACTGTCCACAAGCAGATCGAAATCCGGGCCTGCCTGATTAGGGCCGGTGGAAGATGAATCGAAAATGGCAGGACCGAGGTTCAGACCGGTGTTCGTGACGTTGAATATGTTTCCAAACCCCGGACATCCAGGCGGGTTGATACTCTGTCCATTGAGGAGTGGCGTTACCAGGTCGTCTTCGGTTTCAAAATCGATCACGATGGGCACACCAGAATACGCCGGTGTGATGACCGTGACTGTGAACGCTATCAAGCTCGCGAGGAACGTGGAATGTGCGAAAGTGTTTGTGCGTCGGGAGTTGCTGCTCATGCTTCCACCTCTTCTTATCAGTACTGCTGCTCGTCGAAAATTTCCGACCCGTGTTATTGCCCGCGAGGGTGCCCCATACAAAGCCGCAGGCCATGTACAGCGACAGTGTCAGACGGGCGCCATGCGCTCGAAAACGTCGCGGGGGAACCACACAGATGTATGGTACGCCCGCCCCTTATCCAATTTGTACAGACCGAGATAGAGGGGGTGGAGTGTGCAAGCCTCCATTGATTGTGAGAATCCCCTCTACATGTTCACTTGAGATTATCGAATCTGACTTCCGGATTCAAGGGTGAATACTGGGACGATGTCACATTTGGGCGTAAAAGAAGAGGCGGCGTCGATCAGTGAAAGATCGATCGCCGCCTCAAGGGTGTTATCGGAGGAACGGGTTCTTAGCGTTGCAGGCTTTGCTGCTGTATTCTCGTTCCGGCTTTGAGGTCTGCAACGGTTGTAAGGGTATTGCCGGTCAGTTGGACGGCGATCCCATTCCCCTTCGGATCTACAAAATGTGTGGTTTTGGGGTTGAGCGAAATCGTGAACTCGTCCAGATCATCACGGTCGATCTGAATCGTGAACGTCGCCAGGTAACGTGTGTCCGTTGTGGTTATGGCTGAGTCGAGCGTCGCTGCAAGGATAGTGTGGTCCTGGTTCGCAGCACTCAGAACTTCCTGACCAGCGAACAGGAAATCGCTTTTATCGGTCCTGATTTCCTCTTGAACCACATGCCAACCCTGGTTCCTGCGGGATGACAACGACAACTGATAACCACGGACGTTCTGAATGCCATCTGCGTAGAGATGAACCTCGAGCAGATCACCTGCAGAGACCAGCGAAGTGTCAGCCACAAGACTGATTTGTGTCTCCGGATATCGGGAGGCCGCGATGCCCTGAGGGCTGGTAGGTGCTGGCGTACAGGCATTTGGGAAACAGTTGATACCGTCACCCTGATAAATGCCGCTCAAACCATCGCACATACCAAGGTCATCGACTATCTGGCAGTCTGTACCGATGCAACATCCACCGCCGAGGCATGGGCCCACACATGGGAAGCTTCCGTTCTGGAAAGCGTCGAAAGCCATGACGACGTCAAAGACATTGACAACGCCATCCGGGGTGCATGGTACGATATCGGCAGCCGCAAACGGGCAGAAACCAAGCTGATTCTGGAACACATCCAGGGCACAGGTGATATCGAAGATGTTCACCAGCGAATTGCCATCAGTGTCACCCCACGAGTATGTAGAAACAAACGCCACATCGCCAATGTCCGTAGCACACTCTGCCTGTACGCCATAAGTCGAACTGGGCACGATTTCTGCACCAGTGACGATGACAGTACCCCAGTCGTCCGGAGTCATAAAGACAGGGGTGTCGATCAGATTCCCCATACCATCGACATATTTCAGCAGACAGGGGTGATCTGGCGATGTGATACGAATGGCCTGTATGGTGCCAGATCCCGGCGGCACTGGTGTGACAGAGAACGCCCGAGAGCCAACGCCTGCAAGCAGGGGCGGATCCGCTCCAAACGGACCACTGCATACGCCAGACAGACAGGTGTCCGGATCGGTGCAGATGTCGGCATCGTCACAGATCAAACCGTCCATCTCGAAATTATCGAGACATAACCCGAGTCCGTCGCAGGTATCGGGGTTGTCGCACTGAGTGTCAGCCGAAGAACCGCACGCAGTTCCGGCGGGCAAGTCGGGATGAATACACACGCCAACATCGCAAAAATCATCCGTGCAATCGTTCAGATCGTCCGTACAGGGCGTTCCGTCGGACACAAGGTTGATGAGGCACGCTCCCGCACCATCGCAGGTATCTGCAATATCGCAATCGAGGACCGTTGGATCACCACAGGCAAACCCATTGCTCTCGAAGTTGTCGAGGCAGAGGCCCGCACCGTCGCATGTGTCAGGATTGTCGCATTCGGTGTCGTCTGCTGATCCGCAGAATGTTCCGGTGGGTTCTGCCGGGTGGGCACAGACACCGGATTGGCACTCATCGATGGAGCAGTCGTTTCCATCGTCGGAGCAGGGCGTTCCATCGGGCTTGTTGTTCGGTTCGCAGGTCCCAAGCCCATCACACGCATCAGCACTGTCGCATTAATCAAAGCTCGAGCTGCCACATGCGAGACCCTTGGGACGCGACGTCCAGTCGATATTGCTGAGTGCAGCGGTGCAAATCTGACAGGAATTGGCCGGATTGACAGTGCCGTCAGCATAGCACATGCCGTCAATGAAACAGGTGTTTTCACGCGTAATGTTCAGCTGGATAGGACCGGTATTGTTGAGGAAACCAGCCACACGGATGAAGTACGTGGTTCCGGAGGTCACGTTGAACAGGAGCGATGAGAGGAGACCGGTTCCGCTGTCGTCATCGCAGTCAAGTTCGTTACCGCCACCGCAGGCATCATAGATGCTTATGACGGTGTCATTGGAAGGGGTGAACGAACTGCCTTCTGTATTAAACCGGAAAATGCCGTTGGTGAAACCTGTGTCTCCGATGCACCCTTGCGGAGAATATCGGAACCAGGCATCATTGTTGGAGTTGGGTTGGCAGCTGGCTTCCTCATCGTCAGGTCCGAAACCAGTATTGTTACTGAAGTTCGCACCTTCAAACGCAACGATGGCATTGACACAGTCATCGGCGCAGTTGGGGTCGAGTACACCTGCACACGTTCCGAACGCGTCACATTCATCAACACCAACTCCCGGAGCACCGGTTCCCGTACAGGCGACACCATCGTCGCAGGGCGTGCCCTGGGGCTGATCCGGGTGCGTGCAAATGCCTGTGGTGCAGACATTTTCGGTGCAGTCGTTACCGTCACTGTCACAGGGTGAACCATCGTCCAGCATGGTCCAGTCGTTCGGATTCATCGCGGAATTACAGGTTTCGCATTCGTTGTCGGGACTCAATTTTCCAACGGGGTAACAGATATTGTCGATAAAACAGAACCCGGCGTCGAGTGGGTTGTCGCACTGGTCAGTGTCCTCGTTGCATGAATCGGTGGTGCAGGGGACGAAATCGTTGCAGTCAGTTGGTCCACCACCACCGCAGACACCACCCGTGCAGAGCTCACCTGTCGTGCAGAACATGTTGTCATCGCAAGGGGTCCCGTCTGCGAGGGTATTATTCCCACACACACCATTGCCATCGCACTGATCCGGACCATCGCAGAGCGAACTGGAGGGGTCGCCGCACGCAGTACCAGGTGCGGCGTCTGGTCCTGCCTGGCAGGCACCTGTGATACATTCTTCCACCCCGTTGCAGATCACTCCATCGTCGCAGTCAGCGTTCGTGAGACATTCGACGCAGAGGTCGTTGTCTTCATCGCAGAGGTCCAGGCTAGGTGTCGTGCAAGGGTCTGATCCTGCAATACAAAGTCCACCAACGCAGGTTTCAGCTCCATTGCAGAACAGACCATCGTCGCAATCTTCATTACCCAGACAAATGACATTAATCGTTGCTGCGATGGGTGTGAACGCGATGGGCTCTGGAGGTTGCCCCGGTGTCGCCAGCACGCTGGTAAGTCCAACGCCGACGAGTGTGATAAAGAAATCACCAGACGCGTCGTTGGAGACAACAAAAGTGACCTCACCAAGATACTTTTTATCTGTCACGAGCACAGCATCATTCAGGTCGATCACTGCAGCCAGAAAACTCACCGGCGACACTGATCCCGCATTCACGGCACCCACCCCGGAAAAGACAAAGTCAGAGCGTTGGTCGTCGACGATCGGGGCAAGTCCATCGTGATCGACCGTTCCGGATTTTGCGCTTGTATAGGTACTCTCGAGCGTCATCTGGTAACTTCGGAACAATTCGGGCGCAAGGTTCTCGACGAAGAAGTCGATCGTCACAGTAGCACCAGGTCCCACCGTGATCTCGTTTCCAACACCACCGCGCGGTTCCAATGACACGGTTTGTCCCAAGAGGGGTAACGTAAGAATGGCCACAACAAAAGTGCAACAACGAATCGAGGCGTTCATGTCGAATCCTTTCCTGTCGGGGCCATGAGGATTGAGTGGTTTCAGCTCCCTATCCTGGACCCAAAAATGGCGAACAATGGTATCTCGCTGCACACCTCGCGTGTCCGACGCGAGGTGCGTGAACTTCAAGGTAAGTCCCGCTGGGTTGTAGCATCCGAAAATGTGACTTTATACTATCAACACACTCCTCTTCCGATGCTGCACAACGACCGAAAACGCTACATCAAAAACGCTATGTCAAATACGGCATGTCAAATACGCCATGTCGTCATCGATCAACACGCCTTCAAATTTTATTTATACCGTACAGCTTGTGACGTTCCAGGAGGCGTTGGCGATGGCGTCACGCACGGATCTGCACAGCCAGGCACGCTCTCGAAGGCGTCTATCACGGCCGTAACATCAAATACATCGATGGTACCATTCGAAGAACAGGCACCAAGGAATCCCGCAATGTCCACATTCGCAAATAAGCAGGATGACGAACCGGAGCTGAACTCGTCAAATACACAGGTGACATCAAAAATATCGACGTCGAAGTCAAGATCAACATCACCATAGGGGAACACAACGCAGTTCTGTATGGTCAGCGTGCAAGGAGGACCAATCGTGAACAGAAGCTCTGCCGCAGGCGGTTGCGTAAAAACTGTAGATGGGAATGGCTCAATCGTCAGCGTGTAAACGTCGTTGATGACGGCACCGGCATCGATCGTCAGGGGATACGTCACGAGGTAACCCGGTGCACCCGTAATATCCGTGCTGACAAAACCACCAACACTTCCAAGTACCGATAAGGCAGCAAGATTTCCACAGTTCGTCTTTGAGAATGCGTCTCCAACGTTTAAAAACACCCAGTCCGAACGCGCCTCGTCGATGACAATCCCCCCCCCGAGGCAATCGACAGAAACGTCATTCGCAGGACCGGAAATGCCAAGCGTCGTCTGATAACCACGAAGGTTGATCGCGTCACTCACAAAGAGCTCGACATCCACCGTGGATCCAGGAGCAGCGCTGCTGCTGGACAGTTGACAGGTGACAACTGCCGGGTCAATGCACGTTTGAGACGCTTCGACGCACTGCTGCCCAGGGCAGGGGTCCGTACCCGGCACACAAACGCCGAAGGAACACTCGCCTGGGTCGCAAAACAAACCCGTATCGCAGGAGGCAGTGGAAGTGACGGTAAGCGTGGCAATGTCACTCAATACATTGCTGACCGCATTGGAGACGAAACAGGTATAATCTCCAGCGTCAGAGAGTGTGACTGCGTTAAAGGTCAGAGATGAACTCGTGGCACCTCCGATATCGACACCCCCCACACGCCACTGATAGCTGATCGGAGCAGCACCAGACGCAGTGACAGAAAGTGTCACCATCTCATTTTCACACACGGTCACGCTCTGCGGCTGGTCCACAATGGTCACAGATGTACTGATGGACACGTCGTCGATATACCAGTCATCGTCCGTCTGGTTCACATTCGCACGGAACCGGAGGCGAAACTCATCATGTCGAGCATTGGCGGGAAGCGAGTGCTGGTGCATGTCGAAAAGGGACTGGGTCGTACCGTCAGAAATCACCTCGTTCAACACATTCCACGCACGGTTGGAACCCCAGTATTCCACAAAGAGAGATTCCCCGTTCTCAACGAAGCGATGCTGCGTGTAGTAGGTCAACAAAACAGACGTTTCACCGCCAAGCTGTATGAAATTGCTACGGATTTCATTGTTCTCGTAGGCATCATTGCCAGTGGCGTCAAGGTTGAGCGTACGAACAGGGCTTGGCTCGCTGACAGCCGCTGTCGTCGTCCCGACACCATCGACATAACTCCATCGACTGGAGGAAATTCCCGATTCAAAATTGTCTGAAAAAGGAAGGGTCTGAGGTGCGGAGAGATTCGCGAAACATGACTCACCACTGATGAAACTGGAGATTTGACCACTCGCAGCAGTACCAAAAATTATCGGAGGAAGACCGCCACATCCGTTGATGGTGTCACACATGATATGACACCCGCTTCCCGTACAATGACTGGCGCCAAAATTATGCGCAAGCTCATGCGCAGTAAGCGCAACCCGCCGGGTCGTGTTAGAACCAGAATACCGCGATTCCGAAACGCCATACTGAAATCTTCCAAGCTGCGTCGGGCAATCTGGATCAATACCATTGCTCGTATTGCACATACCGAAAAGATACGCCACGCCGATAGGAGGACCCGCGATCACCTTGCCAGTGAAAAGATGAGCAGCATCTCTGCGAATGTCTGACTCCGGCAAACTGTCCCAGGTCGCTCTCAATTCGCAAAGCATACCACTGGAATCCGTCGTGGAATAAGGGTCCGCAGCCACCGTGCGAACGATCATGGTTGTCAACTCAAACGTGATGTTGATCGAAGCATTGTCTTCATAAGCAGCCGCAACACTGGTGGACGAGTTCAGCACGAATCCGTTGATAACCCGCTCAATGTCAAGCACGGTGTTGGAAACACTGTTGCCGTTTTTCTGGTAAAATTCAAAATCGGCATCCGTACCAAGCTCAGCGATGGAAAGCCCCGTACCCGCCGAGGTGGGATTGGCACCTGGATTCCAGTAACTCTCGGCAAGAAGGCGATACTTCTCACTGGTACCACAAAAGTTGCCTTCGACATCCTCTGAATCGGACATCCGATAGACAACGTGATCGTTCTTGTGTGATTCAATCTCAGCATCCGAAACCGGTTGAACACCGAATGTTTCATCGCTCGCATGAATGATGGCGTGAAGCTTCCCGTCGATCAGCGAGGCCCGCACATAAGCGTCCGGGTAAGCATCGACCATCCCACGATACGTACTGACCGGCGGTGGTTCTTCCTCAACCAGACTGCCATCATCAGCACGCTGAACCATGAGTTTGAAATCCGATGCCCTGATGGACTGCTTCTCCAGAGACAGGGTGACCGGCTGACCATCGAGTTCAATCGTCGCAGAGAACCGGACAGGACGCCCCTCAGGAACCGTCAGACGCTGGATGCTGGACTGAAGCAGGCCAAGCTTGGCACGGACCATCGGCTGATAGTCAGGGCGGGAAAGAACCTCGTACGGTGTGGCGGCAGGATTCGTGACAACATCAGCCGACGCAGAATCAGTATCAGCCGACCCAGAGTCAGCATCAGCCGACGCAGAATCAGTCAGTGCGACTGGCGGCAGTGTCTCTGGTGGGAGTGTGTCTGGTGGCTGTGCTTCCGCGGTGAAGAAAACGGCACTCAACCCAAATGTGGCAACGACTAGCATCCTTCCGTGGCGTACCCCGATCATTTCATTTTCTCCAATGGCGAGAGATTGCTCGCCAGTTCGTTCGCGACTTGCACTTGACCTGCCAACGCGCACAGCAACAGCAGCAGATCGTTTGCGGCACACAGTGTTCGACGACAGGCATCCACTACCAGGACGACCACCACGCCCGACCCATACACAACAAAAGCAGCATGAACGACCCCACGGCTGCTTCTTCCTACCCTGGACTCTCGCTCTCGGACAATCGCCCCCAGAATCACTACAATGCAAACCCGCGCACCGGCCTTCGAGTACCCGGCCTGCGAGTATCGCGAGCACAACGTGCGAATCCGGACATCGATACACAACCAGAGCGCCCCAGACCCCGGTGAGTAGATAAGACCCCGATTGTAGAAACTGGTACTGCAATCTTTCAAGGTGAATTATGTCGAAACTGCCATCAGCAAGCAACCCAATAAACAGGTATATTCCCCACGACTTGAGCAACAGCCCACTTTTTACCGGAACTTTCCAGATTTTCCATGGATGCAACCACGCACAATCCCGACGATTACGCACAACCCCGGCGATTACGCACTACCCTCGACGATTGAAGTGCAGCTGAATCTGACCACATTCCATAAAAAAAGCTCGCAACACCGAGGATGATCGAATCCTTCGGCATTGCGAGCTATGCGTATTCGAGGCGTGTTGGCTTCCACTGTTTGATTCGGAGCACGCCGCGTCCCACGGGTCGCCACCGCCTCAAGCAGAGAGAGCCGCTATCTACGCTTCCTTCTCAAAACACAGCAACCACCCAGCAAAGTCAGAGCAAGTGTTGCAGGCTCGGGCACCAGTTCGCCAGAGGCAGTGAACGATGCGGTGGCGGTGAACCCCGGAGCGCCCGGAAGTTGGGTCTGATTCGAGAACCCGAACGAAAAGCTCTCCATCTGAACCGGTAACGGCAGAATCGAACCGGAGAAGGTGACCTCGTTCGTCGCAAGGAACTCCGTCGCACCGAGTCCCAGCACATTGATCTGTGCAGAATCGAAGCCCACGGTGAAGATCTCGTTGTTGTCAGAATCGCGGAACACAATGTCGCCCGCCTGCACCTCGCCGAATCCATCCACCAGCAGCGGGTCCATCCTGAATGTGACGTTCTCAAAGGTCCCACTGACCGTCTCAAGGGTCAGTCCGGGGACATCCCACCCGCCTTCGATGATATTGCTCACACCGTCAAACGTGAACAAAGGGGTGCTTGCGTCCTCTGCGGGGTCTGCGAAAGTGGCGATCGTCAATGTCTCGGCTGCTGCCGAAGTCGCCATTAATGCCAGTATAACCAGTGTACTAAATGCTCTCATCGTATTCTCTCCACGCCGATCCCTCTTGCTGCTCGCTGCGACGTGCTCTTTCGATTGTAGGCGTCTCATTCGGGCTGCGATCATTGGGTCGGTCGTTATCGGTACCATTCTTAAACTTTTCCACATATCACGAAACGTTGATGATCCGATAAAACTACCGGCGATTCTGAACGCGACGACGAACAAACCCAAATGCTCCCACCATCATCAGAGCAACGGTGCCTGGCTCGGGGACGATCGTAATGCTCGAACCAAATGTGTCGCCGAGGATATTGAGACCTGGAATGGTACCGTCAGTCACGGTTGTCATTGTAAACTGACCAGCAGCCAGCGGCATAGACACATCTGTAGCGTCGCCAGCAGGTGTCGCCTGGATGGCTTCAAACACAAACGATGCGACCAGCAAGCCTTCAGAGGGGATGCTGGCACCCGTCACAAAAGGAGCAAGCAACTGGTACACAACCTCACCGTCAGTCTGGTCATTGTTCAAACCGTCCAGAGCAGCGTCATTGGGAAATCCAGTCGCAACCCAGTCAACCAGAGGGTTGGGAATCGCTTCTGTGAGACTGAGAAAGGAATTCTCCCAGTTCATGATGATGTCCAGCCCGGACGTCGTGGTGGATAATCCCAGTTGCGGTGTGGCAAACACATCAAGCTGAACCGTATCGCCTACAGCAATCGTCGTGGAATCCGGAGTCAACGCAAGATCAACCAGGATAGGATCCTCACCGGCAAACACCTGACCACCAATGCCCATGAGTGTCCCGACGATTGTCAAAGCTACCAAAGTGTTTTTTCTGCTAAACATCGCTTTCAGTCTCCCTAATGATACTGTGTTGCTTGCTCTCTCTTGTGGTCTCGGACCTCTCAATCCTCGGTTCGGTGAACGTACACCGGGAACCTTGACCAAAGCGTTTCTACAAAGAACCCCACCGGCGACACCTCAAATCTCGTGGTGCCGGCTCCCCAGTCGAATCCTGAAAATACCAGTCTTAAATGGTGTCATCCCACTGATGTGGCTCGACAGAATGTCGAACACCGCCTTGTTGAACACCGTCGCGACGCCTGAACGCATCGTGACGACTGCTTCGTGCAGCACAGACAGCACAAAAACAGAGCAGGCCAAACGTCGCAGGTTCCGGAATGATCGTGGCAGATGCAGTGAAGGCGGCGGTCACCGAGAAACCAGAGTCGCCAAACGGCTGCTGGTTGGCGAACGCGAACGAAAAGCTCTCAGCCTCAACAGGTGCGGGAAGTATGTTCCCGGTGAAGATGACTTCATTCGTCGCCAGAAACTCGGTCGCACCGAATTGTGTCTGAGTCAACTGTGCTGAATCGAAATTGATCTCGAAGATAGGATTATCAGAGGAGTCGAAAAAGTTGATCTTGCCAGCCTGAACCTCACCACTCCCATCAACATTGACAGGTTCCAGAACGAACGAGGCGTCAGCAAAGTCACCGGCTATCGTCTGGAGCGTGAGACCGGCAGCATCCCATCCACCCGTCAGGATGTTCGTACCGCCATCAAAGAAAAACAGGGGGGTCGACGAGTCCACGGAAGGATCGTCAAAGGCTGCAACAGTTTCGGCTTGGGCAGCCGCGCCAAACAACGCGCAGACCGCGAGCGCCAGTAATGTCCTGTACATCTACTCTCTCCCTTCCAAAGGTACGAAACTTCCCGACATCACACCTACCGCCTGAGACATGAACCAACCCTGTCCACCCATCCGGAAAGATGAGATTCGACACGGTCCACGCCCCGGTTGGCCTCTCATGGTCTGACCGGGTTTGCTTGCTCTCGCCAATTGGGCTGCAATCCACGCGCCGAAAATCAAATATATACGAAAATTTCGCAATAAATGTCGCTAAGTTCATGCACAGAAAGAAGTTAAGAATTGACAGATCCCACAGCCATGCCATGGGCGACCAGTTTCAGATGCGGGCGAACAAGAAAATGTTGTCCGTCATCGCTGCCTGTGAAGGAACCAAATTGCAATATTGTGATATTATCAGAACACGAAACATGCTTCCGCTAGGCAAAAACGGCTTTATTTGAGCAGAAACCACGGTATTGCTCGCAAATGCACACACGTTCGGCAGCTCATGCAAGAATTTTCACAGCCGCCAATAATTGGTAAATCACGCCTGTGAAATGCGGACAGGCTGTATTACCCGTGAAAAACACCATAAAAACCGTGGTTCCGGGGCAGACATGGGGGTTCGGGGCAGGCATGGGGCATGTTGAGGCCTATAATTCCCGCACAGGCCAATAACCGGTATCTGAAGGGGATAATCAGATCACGGGTTGCTATTCGGTAGGGACCGGAAGTATACTTAACCAAGTGGCTGTGCGTACCGTAGTATGGTGCAGATGGCTGCCGAGCGGGCGAACGACTGGCAGAACGCTCGCTGATCCGGTCCCGAAAGGGTATCGGAGGTATGGGGTTCGGGTGAGGAAGGGAAACCAGCAACACAGACCAGACCCATATAGCAGACGCAATTAGACGGACGCATTTAGGCAGACGCAAGTAGACAGACCCTGTCCAGGCAGGATTTGTAGACAGACACAGGATGTCTGTATCCGCAAACCAGGCCCGCATGGGGGACGGTTTCGAGTAAACGGGGACGCGCCTTCGCATAGGCAGGATTCCCCGGCGCGTGAGAGGAGAAGTGAAGATGAACGGATTGCATCGAGGCTGGATTTCGGCAGGCATTGGTATTTCGATGGCGGTCTCCTGCGGACAGGCGATCGCGGGTGGCGGACTTGTTGAAACGAACGTGTTCTACGAGTGGCGACCCTCGGTCGTGCTGGCCCAACCGGGTGAGACGATCGATTTTGGCTTATATGCCGTCTCTGAAGATGGAAAAAGCACCGAGTCGATATCGGCGACCGACGTCATTCTCGTCTGGGATGTCGACTTCATGGAATTCATCCAGTTTATTGACAACAGTCCCTACGACTGGTTCACAACAGGTTTCCCAAACGATTCTGCTCTGGATGGACTCAACAACGATCTTGACGACGGTGACTTCATTTACAGTTCATTTGCACAGTTCTTCGGCGGGTTTGCGGAGGCAACACCCGAGGGGCTGCTGGTCGTCACAATGCGGTACACGACGGGCTCTCTGACGCTTGGCACGGACATTGAAGTAGCAGCAACGCGCGGAAATTTCTCGCAGACTGCGATCCTCTCAGGCGATATTCCAGGATTGGACATCAAGGGGAGGCTTCCCACCGCACGCATCCGCGTCACGACCGAGCCATATCCGGCTGGCGACTCCAACGAAGACGGAGCAATCGACCTCCTCGATTACGGTGATTTCTACGCGTGTACCCTCGTCACGGGCGAATTCCCCTTCGAGTGTCGCTTTTTCGACTACGATGTCGATCGAGACGTCGATATCATGGATTACGCCCAGTTCCAGATCGACTTTTCAGACCAGCCATAAGCGCAACGCAGCCGGGCCATGCATGAAATGTAACACAGCCGCCCCCGGCTGTGGCCGTTGCATGCACCACAACCTCTACCGGCTGTGGGATCGCCTCGTCCATGTAGCCCAGCCGCTCCCGGCTGGGTTCGCGCGAGCACCAGGTCAGAACCCCGGCGGCAGACGAAGCGACTTCGATAGATCCGCCCCGACCCGCCCCTCCAGAATCTGGAGGATCTCACGCTGGTTTTCCCGATACCCAAGCTGTTCAAACCAGCGGGCGTCCAAAGGGCGCAATTCCGACACAGGTCGAAGCTCGTAATACCCCGTGGTCGTGAATGCATCCACCTGCGACGGCATACAGCGACACAACAACGTCGATATAGCCCGCGAGCAGCTCTGCACATAGGCAAACGGACCCATGGGAACCGGACCATCCGAAAGGATGCGTACGATGCACGTATCTCCAGCGACAGCCCGTGAGGTGTCGCAATGGTTCGCACCACCGTCAGCCAGCGCCCTAAAATACGCTTCTGCCGCGTCCTCCAGCGATTGTGACACATAGATCGGTCGCACCTGATCGCCAGCGCCCACACTCAGAACCTCCCAGATGCACGGATACCCGTCCCGTCCCATGGTCATCCGGATACCCTGGGCCAGGATTGCGGCGTCCAGAGAAGGTCCATCACCGGCGTAAAACCAGACGTAAACCACCTGCTCATGGAGCACACCGCCAATCTCCGTCCACGTCTGATCCGAATACACCGTCGGCGGTGAGGGGGCAACTGTATAACGCCCCTCCTCATCGATCACAACACTGCCAATTCGATCAATACACCCGCCTCGATCGCCTGGCCTCTCCTGAACGATCACAGGTCTCTCCTGAACGATCAGCGGTGCAAGCTCATTCAACCGATCGGACGCGCCAGCGTTCTTCGGTTTGAGGAAATCCGCCTGCGAGAACCGCAGGCTGGTGCGCTCACGCAACTGCCTGCGGACGTCCATACGCCGCTCACCACCAATGTCGGATGTCCGCACGATTCCGGATGTCCGCATCGCCGCACAACCTGTCGCGACATGGAGCAGCAACACAACGCTCATCAGAACAGCAGCAATGCAAAACCGGCCCGGTTCCTGAGGAACCCGACCGGAATTGCGTGTCTCAATAATGGTATCTGTCATAACGACTGGAATCTGACTACTTCCGGGTGATGATCAGCTCAAAATTCCGAAACTCCTTACCATCCTTATCTTGGTCATACATTTCAAGGGTGTATTTGTCGTCATTGATGATTTTATACACGGACCGCACCATCTTCTTTTTGCCCATCGGGTCAACATAGGATCCGCGATAGCTGTACTGCTTCCCGGATGCATCGACCGTCCCCTCGCTCATCATGAAACCTGTCCCCAGGGTATCAAACCAGACCGCACAGTATTTCTTCTTGGCATTGTCGTACCCGGTAACACCCCTGCCCTCAAACGGCATCCCGCCAATCCCATGAACTTCATCCTGGAGATACCGGCCTCCGAAGATCATTTTGCTGCTGGAGGTCCCCGTCCCCTCCATCGGCGGAGCACCTGGCGCCATCCACATCTTGCTCGTCCAGTTCCATTCCCCCACAAAATACTTCAACCCCTCATGCGGCGCGCCCGGCGTCATGAATTTTCCCCAGGCTTCCATCATCGCAGGGTCCATCATGCCTTCGCCCCCGCCACCCTCACCATGGGCATGATTATGACCATCCCCACCGTGATCGTGACCATCGTGGTCTCCATGCTGTGCGATCGCTTGCGTATTCAGAACCATCATCCCGCAAACATACCCAAGACCAAACAATACCTTATGCAGTGTCAGTTTACGCAGTGCCATTGGTTTAACCCTTTCCTCAGTTTTATGCCTACCAAGCAATATGACGAACACCGAACCTGCACACAGTATATCACCCCAACAACCACCTGACAAGTACGCCTGACGTGCAGCAATCAGCCCATCGTGCAGCAATCAGCCCATCGTGCAGCAATCAGCCCATATCGACGCAAAACACCAGTCCCAACCGACCCCCGCCATCCCCCCATAAATCACCATCCCCATGAGTCACCGCCCCCACGGCTCACCGCCTCCACAGATCACCGCCCCCATGGCAACACCGCCCCATGGACCGAAGCGAACCGGCAACAACTTCCCATCAACCGCGACCAGGCCGGCCACGACCACCACCCCGATTACCACCGCTGCTCCCACCACGACGCCCCGACGGCATCTCAATACCACGTTCCTGAGCACGCTTTCTAACCGCTGAAAAATACGCCATCCGCCGCGCCGACTGATCCGGATCCCGAGACTCTGCACGGTCCTTACGCTCCTCACGCGTCGAATTCGCGAAACTACCACGCCGCCCCTCACGCACGCCCTCATCCCCCTCCTTCGCACCACCCTCCTTCGCCTCCTTCGCACGCCGCGCCTCACGCTCAGCACGACGAGCTTCCCACGCCTTCATCCGCTCCGTAAACGCATCAATCTGACGGTCAAGGATCGCAACCCTGTCCTCCTCACCAGCAGCAAAATATTCTCGAACATTATCATCCAGCGCAGCACGAAATGCCTGACCCATCTCACGACGGGCAGCACGACGCTCTTCCTCACCAAGCCCCTCCTTCTGAAGTTTCGCACGCGCAGATTCGATACGATCCACAGAAGATACCGTGGTCGCGTCAGCCTCCTCAGACGAACAACCAGCACCACCAAACATCGGAACCAGACCGATGACTGCAAACAGAAACGGGAAGGAAAACAGACGCGTCCATGCGTGGATCATTGAAAGTGACATAATAACGACACTCCTTAGAAATTCTCAAAGTCCGAGACGTGGCCATCAATGTACAAATAATTCCGCTTACGCGTATCGCCATCCTTGCCATGAAAATTATTAAAATCCCGCATGACATAGATCGTGTTTTCAGAATACGTCCGACCCATCCGCTCAAACAGATTGGCAACCTCGGTCATCGTCCGACCCGCAAGCTGCACGCGATACTGATAACTGGACCGCTCCGATTGAAACCAGCTTCGCCCCGCGTTAGGCGCCTCACGCTGAAAACGACCCGGCAGATCCGCCGGACAGTGAAACACCTCATCCTGACTGTCCACATAAGGCCCAAGCACATCGGCGATGTACACCGCCTCACCAAGAGGACCAGGACCAATCGACGGAACCGAGGAGGCACGCGGGAGGCGGTCGTTGCTGTCGCTGAGATATCCCGCCATCGCAATCCCAACCTGTTTGAGATGAGCACCACACGCCACACGCTTCGCCTGCCGCCGCGCAGAACCAAACGAGGGAACGAGGATCGCGGTCAGAAGACCGATCACAGAAACCACCACCAGCAGTTCAATCAGCGTAAATGCTGTCGTGCGACGCATGATGTGACCTTTCATCCGACACATCCACATACTCCGGGTCTTCCACGCCAAGCGCGAATCTACCGCGCGAGATTCAGACAACACTCAGCAAAACGGACCACTCACCACATTATTGCAACCAGTTTCAGCCCCAATTGCAACATATTTTGACCCCGCGTCAGGCAAATTCCTCCCCATACACCCCCGCATTGAAGCCAACCAGCAGCGTTTTACCCCGCACAATCGTAGGCGCACGCAAATTCCCCGTCGGACCAAGCATATGTTGTAAAATATCGTCGTCTGCGGGCGGGGCACCTGCCATATCAAACCGCACGACCTTCTCACCCCGGGAAACCACAATCCGAGACGCAGCACGCGCAAGCTTCAATGCCTCATCCCCACCATATTTCAACTTCCCAGAATCCACCTGCTCTCTAACCAGAACCTCGTGCGTCGCAAGGAACCCCTGCGTTTTCTTGCACGAATTTCACCCCTTGCGGTGGTAATACCAGTCGATCACGGCTGACATGAAATCCTCTCCTCATCATCTATGGGTGTGATTCACCCTGTTGGGGCATCATGACGCACTGTTGGCTCCGCTGCGAACTCGGGAATTTTCTCCGACTTCCTCCAAACTGGGTGCCCCACCTCTTCCTCCAAGCTGTGTGGCCCACCTCTTCAGAGGTGGGGGAGCCGACGATCAACGCTCATCCAAGCAAAAACCGCAATCCACACAGCTCGATCCACCATCCCATCCCCCATCGTCGCGTACCACTGGTCACCGAGTACCACTGGCGGCCGGGTGCCACTGGCGGCTTGTCCGCCAGTGTGTCTCCCAAACTCAAAGCAGACCCGACAGAAACCTCGAACGCTACAGTGACGACGAGGAACATTCAAACAACGACAATGCTCGGTATTGTACAGCACACCACTGTTACGCCTTGATGTGCGTTCACTCACCAGAACAGGATTGTAACCAGCATATCCCAGCAAAGCCAAGCTCCGGGCGACGCCGATTCCACCGCTTTCCACATGCTCGCGGTCAAGGATAACCTCAACACTCGCCGATAATAACAGCAACCATGTACATTCTCGCAACCATCATAGCCCGAAAGGGAAGCAAAGGACTACCGAGAAAATGCGTCCGCCCACTCCTGGGCAGACCCCTCATCGAATACACACTCGACCACGCCCTGGCAAGTCGGGAAATCGATCACGTCGTCCTGAGCACAGATTGCACACAAACCGCCGACCTGGCAAAAGCCCGAAACGTCGCCACCATCCACAGACCACCAGAACTGGCAACCGATACCGCACCTGTCGATGAAACCATGCGACATGCCGTCGCGACCGTGGAACGCGATATCGGGCGGCAGGTGGATGTGGTGGTCCTGCTCTATGGCAACATCCCGGTGCGAACACCACAAGCCATTGACCACGCAGTACGACACCTCATCGATACCGGTGCGGATTCCGTCAGAACAGTCGCACCAGTCTCCAAGCAGCATCCCGACTGGCTCCATCGGTTGGAAGGCGATCGCATGGTGCAGTTCCGCCCCAACACCATCCACCGACGGCAGGACCTGACCCCCCTCTACTATCACGACGGAGCAGTCGTCGTTGTAACGCGATCATCCTTGCTCGCTGCGACAGAACACCCCGAGGATGCACACGCGTTTTTCGGTGCAGACAGGCGGGCGATTGTCCAGCGGGCGAACGACGCCGTGGACATCGACGACGCAGCCGATCTCGCATTGGCAGAAGCGATACTCAAGTGTAACACCAGGAAGCACCACCCGGAGGGCGGACGTCTTCCCAACCCCGAACGTCTTCCCAATCCCGAACGTCTTCCCCACCCCAGACGCCATGCCCGGGACGAAGACAAGGACGAAGACCAGAACATGGTCCACGCATCGCAGCAAGGCACTACCGCACGACACATGACCGTGACGCCCGATACGAGGACCATCCCAGCCATGGGGATCTACCCGCTGGAAAGTGCGGAGCAGGACATTTTCACGATCGCAGAAGCCGGAGTGAATCATCAGGGTGACATAAACGTGGCACTAGCGATGATAGACGCTGCCGCAGACGCAGGCGCATCCGCCATCAAATTCCAGATGTTCCGCGCAACCACACTGGTGACGGGCAGCGCACCGACAGCCGACTATCAGGTGAGGCTGACCGGCCACACAGACCAGCAACACATGCTGGCATCCCTGGAGCTGAACGACGCAGAATTCGATCGCCTCACCAGACGATGTCGCCAGCGGAACATTCTATTCCTCGCCACGCCCTTCACCACGTCCGATGTCCCACGATTGAAGAGGCTGTCCCCCGCGTGCGTCAAAATCGCCTCGCCGGACATCGTGGACCACGATCTACTCGATCACGTTTTTGCGATGAACATTCCGGTCATCCTGAGCACCGGAGCAGCCGAGGTGGAAGAAATCGCCGCCGCCATAACGCTTGCAGACCAGCACAACGCGCGCAATCGCACATACCTCCTGCACTGTGTAAGTCGCTATCCAACCCCTCTGGACGAAGCCAATCTGGGTGCGATCGCAACGCTCTCCAGGCAATTCGACGTACCAGCAGGCTTCAGCGACCACACCCTGGAAACCCTGACAGGAGCGCTGGCGGTAGCAGCAGGTGCGTGCATCCTGGAAAAGCATTTCACCCTCGACCCATCCGCATCAGGTCCAGACCACGCCATGTCACTCACGCCGGATGCACTGGCCGAATACATCCGCATCGCCCGGGCGGCAAAGCGGTCGATGGGGGCGGGATCGCTCGGATGCTCGGCAGGAGAATCTGAAATACGCAAGGTCGCTCGAAAGTCCATCGTCGCAGTGCGAAACATCGCAACGGGCGAACGGATCACACGCGAGATGCTGACGCTCAAACGAGCTGGCATGGGACTGGCACCCGACCGCTTCCAGTTCGTAATGGGGCGGACGGCAGCCAGAGCAATTCAGGCAGACACCCCACTCGAATCGAACATGCTCGCATGAGGAATATTCAGATGGACACACCCTTGCATTACCAGGTGTGCGGACCACATCCGTCTAAGTCGGACACGTCCCAACCGACACGGCCCCGAACGACACGGCCCCGAACGACACGGCATCGCCGGATCGAGGCTCAGACATGACCAGACACAATCATACAAAATCAGGCAACCGAAGAAAGACACGCGTCTGCGTGATAACAGGCACGCGCGCAGAGTACGGCCTGCTCCGAACAACGATCGCAGCCATCGAAAACCATCCAAAGCTGGAATTGCTCCTCGTCGCAACAGGCCTGCACCTGCTCCGAAAATTCGGACGCACAGTACGCCACATCGAGCAGGATGGCTGGAGGATTCACGCTCGAATACCCATGCAACGAGGACTGGATTCGCCACAGGACCAGGCTGAGGGCCTGGCTCGCGGCGTGCGCGGAATGGCACGATTTCTCGAATCAGACAACGCGGACGTCGTACTGGTGCTCGGAGACCGTATCGAAGCAATGGCAGGAGCGCTCGCGGGAACCACCATGGGCAAAATCGTAGCACACATCCACGGAGGTGACGTCGCACCCGGCGATATGGACGACGCGTTGCGACACAGCATCACAAAACTCGCACACATTCATCTCGCAGCCACCAGAGACGCGGCCCGCCGGATCGTCCGCATGGGCGAACATCACCACAGCGTCCACATCGTAGGCGCCCCAGGCTTGGACGAAGCCTACAAAATCGCCGCCGAATCGATCGACCCAGAATCCAATGGCCACTGCTCCAGGGGCGTAGCGAAAAAACGCGAACAAGCCACCGTCCTCTACCACGCCTCCGGGCGATCTGCGACCCGCGAGCGTCAAGCAATGGGGGCGATCCTGCGCGCCCTCGACCACCACGGACTCGACAGGATCGTGATAGGCCCAAACGCAGACCGAGGTCATTCCGGCGTCCTCGAAGCCATAGAGCAAGCAAGAGACAGGTCACAGCAAGCAGGGAACAGGTCGCATGGGGCGCAAAATGTGCGCGTCGTAACGTCCCTGGAGCGGGGAGCATATCTACGGACCTTGAGCGACTCGCGCCTTCTTATCGGAAATTCATCCAGCGGGATCATCGAAGCCGCAGTGCTGGGCACGCCGGTGGTCAACGTGGGATCGCGCCAGGCGGGCCGACTTCGCAACGGGCGATTTGTGATTGATTCTGGCGAATCGTATCGTGACATTTGTGAGGCGATCGGGACGGCGCTGGCGGCGGGTCCGGGCAGGATGAGGCGCTCACGACGCTCAGTTTACGGTTCCGGCGGAGCGGGCGCAAGAATTGCCGAAATTCTGGCTCAGACGTCGCTGGGACGAATAGTTCGTACCAAGAGGATCAGGTATTGACCCTAGTGGTTGTACCTTATCGGGCAGCAACAGCTTTCGGCATGAATTGGAATCTGCTCTCAACACATGCCTCAACTTTTACGATGAAGAACCCGGCGGCTGGTGCAATCAGTCGATATGGGAAGATATCAACTACCGGAGTCTTGAGCGATGGGGAGTTTAGGGACACCAGACCTGGCAGCGCCTAATAAGCCGATTATCGATGAAGCGCTCAAGAAGGCTGGGGATATCGCGACATTGCCGGAGGTGACGGCGAAAATCATCGAGCTGGTGGAGGACCCATCCAGCACAGCACGAGATATGCACGAACTCATCAAGACGGATCCGTCGCTTTCCGCCCGGGTTCTCAAGGTGGTCAACTCGGCGTTCTACGGTTTGCCGGGTCAGATCGCCAGCGTTGATCGTGCGATCGTTCTGCTTGGTCTCAGTGCGGTGAAAAACATCGCGATCGCTGCGTCGATTTCGCGGATGTTCAAGGGGCAGCAGGTTGGAGCAGGATTTACGGCGAAGGACATCTGGAAGCATAGTGTGGCTGTGGGTGCTGCCGGTCGGTTGCTCGCGAAGGAGTGCGGTTATGCTGGTGCGGGTGAAGAGGTTTTCCTGGCTGGTTTGATCCACGATCTCGGTATTCTGGTTGAGCGGCAGGCGTTTCCGGATCAACTGACTCAGATTGTTGAGCGTTGTATGACGGGGTGTGGTGATTTTATCACGCTGGAAGAGGAGATACTTGGCGCTACGCATGAAGAGTTCGGGATGGCGATTACGACGAAATGGAAATTTCCGAAGAATCTGCGGGCTGTGATTGGGATGCACCATCATCCTGAGAATATTGCCCCCGAGCTGCGGACGTTTGGTGATATCATCCACCTGGCTGACATCCTCTGCTGCGAGCAAAAGATTGGTTTTCATCTGACGGCTGCTCACGAAGAGATCACCGATGAGCTGCTTGATCAGGTTGGTCTGACGCGTGCGCAGTTCCCGGGAATTGTCGAAAGCCTGGAAGAAGTTGTCTCCAACGCCGAAGCCTGCCTGGCGACGGATTAGGGCTTGCAGCCTGGGTGCTGATCCTCGAAGGTTGTGTGCGTCGTCGGGATTCGAGTTGCCAATACTGCAGGTGTTTCCGCTGCTGTAGTCGTGTGCTGATCCGCAGGCGTAGGTTCCTCCGCACCCACAGATCAGGAAGATGGGGATCAGTCGTTTGTATTGGAGTCGTTTGCAGCATTGCAGTCGTTTGTATTGGTGGGCTGTGCTTCGCTGTCGGTCTTGACTGGTGATGCTCCGCTGGTCTGTGCATTTCGTGGTCGCGTTCTGCATGATGTTGATCTCCCTCTTTATGACCTTGAGTTATGACATTGAGCATTCCTCCTGCTCTACCTATATAACACGCAGGGTGATCTACTTTTTTTCGGGTGGCGGTGGGATTTGGTTAGTTTTTGGGGAGTCGATACGCGTTGGCGCTGTTGTGAGGGCGTTTTTTGAAGTGAAACTTTTTTTGTTTTTTTCGTCGGACGCTAAAAACGACGTCGCCTGAGGCCAATAGACGACCCCAGCCGAGGGCGGCTGGGCCACATGGGTAGAGGGCGGCTGGGCCACATGGGTAACGGTGTCAAATGACGCTATGGCCGGCGTTCAATGATGCTATCTCCGTCGTTGCGGGCGGTGGCTGACGAGTTGGCGATGTGCCTGCCATCGATGTTCGCATTGGTCTGTTGCAGTCGAACACAAGGTATGTAAACTAGCTACGTCCCTGTTTCAAACACCTGGTGATAGGGTAGAAAAACCGACCCAGAAAACTTTGTGGAAAGCGCTTCATTCCACGGAATCCAAGATGACTGGGTTGCTGCGTTGGAGACTCCTTCAAGCTGGGCCAGTAGGCTGTTCCGAATATCCAATCCCAAATACTCAGGCTGATGGCGAAGTTGACTCCCCATGGTCGATTTTCGATTCTGTCGAGGCCATGGTGCCAAACATGCATTCGCGGCGAGTTGAGAACATATCGCAGGAACCCCCAGGAGAAGTTGATATTGCTGTGATTGAGCAGCCCGATCAATGTGGCAACGACCGCGATAGATAGAATGACCGTGCTGTCGATTCCCAAGGCCACGAGGGGGAAGTATGTTAGGCCTTGATAGATCACAATTTCCATCCAATGGAATCGGAAGTTTCCAACCCAATCCAGATGTTCAATGGAATGATGGAGTTTGTGGAATTCCCACAACCAGGGAATGCGATGCAGCAGGATATGGATAATCCATTCAAGAAAATCTTTTAATAGAAAAAAGCAGATAAATTGTAGCCAAATTGGTAGCGTGCTCAGGATGTTCAGTGAGCGTACGGTGTCAATGTAAGGTGTGGCCCAGGCGAATAAAAAAGTTGCGACATGGGCCACCAAAATGCCAGCGAAGTGTCCGTTGAAGACCAGCCAGACGAGATCCTGCGGGAACTGCCGACGTAGCAACTTTTGGTGCTGTCTCCATGGCCAGATGCGTTCAAGGATCAGGCATAGAACTGAAAATGCCATCAGCAGGAAGAAATAGCTTGGAATGTCCCAGATATTTTCCAAGATTGACCCCAGTGTATCGCCACTGTCGCTAAGGATCTGCCCATTGCGTTGGAGTGCGACGATTAAGCCATTGATGGCATCCGACATCGCCTCATCACCTGTCTTTTTCAATATGGGAAACTGAATTACGACCGTATACATTGAGATATTTCCTCATAAGTCCACAATAGACATCTGCAAAAAAGTTCTATGTCCTTCCTTTGCCTCTGTCCCCTTAACCTCGCTGCCCCGATCATTCGTCGAGTCCCCCACCTCTGAAGAGGTGGGCCACCCAGTCACACGGTGGGGCACTCAGTCGCACGGTGGGGCATCCAGTCACGCGGTGGGGCACTCAGTCGCGCGGTGGGGCATCCAGTCACACGGTGGGGCACCCTGCAGATGGTGAAGGCAGGTCAACCTTTCGTCTTGAGACGAAAGAACGACCTGCCCTACATCGCTGAATTCTAATGGCGGGGGAGTAGGGTTATCAACTGGTCGATTTCTTTTTCTGTTGTGTAGAAGTGGGGGCTTGCTCGGAGTTTGCCTTTGCGGACCGCCAATACGAGTCGATGCTCGGACTGGAGGTGTCGCTGGAGCTGGTCGTGGTCGTGGACGTCGGAACTGAACGCGACGATTCCACTGGACTCTGCACGGATGCGCGAGCTGAAGATGCGGTAGCCCTTGTCGCGGATGCCATCCACGAGGCGATCCGTCAGCATCAGGATGCGCTGGCAGATTTTGTCCACGCCGATTTCGAGGATCAGTTCGAGCGATCCGCCGAGTGCGTATATGCCAGCTAAATTGTAGGATCCACTGTCGAAACGTCTGATGGAATCGTTGTACTCGAAATTGTAGTGGTCGAAGTTGTTGTGGTCCTTGACGGACATCCACCCGACGCAGCTGGGTTTGAGGTGTCCCTGGATTTCCTTGCTGACGTAGAAGATTCCAATGCCCTCGGGACCGAGAAGCCATTTGTGGGCGTCGGCTGCGAGGAAGTCGATGTGCATGCCCTTGACGTCGATTGGCATGGCTCCGAGTGACTGGATGGCGTCTACGCAGAGGAATACGCCTCGACTGACGCAGTATTCTCCGAGGGTTGCGAGGTCTGTGCGGTATCCGCTTGCGAACTGGACGGAGGAGATGCTGACGATCCGTGTGCGTCCGTCGATGGATTCCATGATGCTTTCGATGGGGATTCTCCCAGCTTCCTCCAAGACGGTGCGGACTTTGACGCCTCTGCTTTCCAGATTTTGCCATGGGTAGAGGTTTGCGGGGAATTCGACGTTTGTGGTGACGATGTTATCGCCATTGTTCCATGCGAGGCCATTGGCGACCATGGAGAGTCCTTCGGAGGTGTTTTTGATGAACGTGACCTCGTCGGCGTTTGCGTTGATGAGCTGTGCAGCCTGTTGTCGCACTTTTTCGGCGTGAGCGTAGAATCCGCCGTCGATGTATGCGTTTTCCTCGGCGTGGGCGAGGTATTGGCGCATGGCTGATGCGGCGCGTTTGCAGATCGGCGCGATGCCTGCGTGGTTCTGGAAGTTGTAGTTCCGCGTGATTGGCATTTCGCTGCGGATTGCCTCAAAGTCCATGGATGACTGCCCTTTCGTGGTTGGCGTCATGGTTCCGGGTGTATCTTGTCGGCGTCATGGAGCATTCATCGGCTGATTGCGCTCACATCGGCTGATTACGCCCACTCTGATTGTACGCACGTTACCCCCTCTTCGTCATGCAGAATTATGCGGTGGTTGTGGGATTTGTGGATCGGGCATCCAATAATCAGTTCGATTTCAAGGACCGATAAGGCTTGACGTTGACGGATCGGCTGTGAGGGACCACCATCTCGCCCATGAACGCAGAAGAAATTGTTAGTGGTCGTGTACGGGTCCTTTATGAGGACGAGCATTATATGTTCGTTTCCAAGCCCTCGGGTTTGTCAACGCTGGCGTCTGATCAGCGGCGGGCGGGGGGTCTGGATCAGCTGATTCATCTTGAGAAGGGTGTGTCGCTGCGGCGATTGGCCAGTTTGCCGCGTGCTGCCTCGGGGTTCGTCGGGTTTGCGAAAAGTACAATGGCACTGAAAATGTTTCAGTCTCTACGGTCGAAATCGAGGCTTCGGTGTACGTTCCTTGCGGTCTGCCGTGGGGTTTATAAGGCGCATCGTGCTGAGAAGACTGGTGGTCGGATGGTAGCGGGTGAGCGTGTTGGGACCGGTAAGCAGAGCAGTCGCGGGGAATCTGGGATTGTGTCGAAGGGTGAGCTGGGGCGGTTGGGGAAATCTGCGAAAACATCGAAATCTGGTAAGTCTGGCAACATTGCCGGGGTGAGTAAGGAGTTGTGGCGTGGTGGTTCGCCGGTGCTTGAGGCGATTCGTGAGGAACCCCGGCGTACTCTGGTGCGGGTGGTGTGTGGAGACCCGACGGGTCGGACAGCCAGGTCGACGATGCTTGCTGCGCGTCTTCCGGTGGTGGGGGATGCGGACAATGATCCGAGGCGTCAGGGTGAGACGCGTGGTCGGATGTGGTTGCATCTTGAGGAAGTGGTGTTTGACCATCCTGTGACGCGGGAGGCTGTGCGTGTGTGGGTGAAGACCCCGCAGGCGTTTGGGACGGTGGCGAAGGAGAAAGACGTTCTGGATCATGCGCTGGATTGTGCGTTGTCGGCGCGTTTGACGGTGGTTGGTGATGCCGGGTCTGAGGTGTATCGGCTTGTGGATGGTCGTCGCGATGGGATTCCGGGTCTTGTGGCGGACCGGTATGGGCCTGTGGTGGTGGTTCAGACGGATCAGGGGAAATTTGAGGGTGGCGTGGAGCGCGTTCAGCGTGTTGGGCAGTGGTTTTGCAGGGAGATTGGGGTGGAATCTGTCTATTGGAAGCATTCTGCGAAGGATCGTGGTCGGGCGGATGCTGCGATAGTGAAGCAGATGACGGATCCGAAGCCGGTATGGGGTAAGGTTGCGGAAGAGGAGCTTAAGGTCGTTGAGAATGGTCTGTCGTACCTGATTCGGCCTTACGATGGTGGGATGGTTGGGTTGTTTGTGGATCAGCGTGCGAACCGGGCGTGGATTCGGGGGATTTCGAAGGGTAAACGGGTGTTGAATACGTTTTCTCATACCTGCGGGTTTTCGGTGGCGGCTGCGGCTGGTGGTGCTTCGTTTGTGGCGAGTGTTGATGTGTCGAAGAAATCGCTTGCGTGGGGGAAGCGGAATTTTGAGGCGAATGGTCTATCGATGGAAGGGCATAAGTTTTATTGCTCGGATGTGTTTGATTTTTATGCCCGTGCGAAGCGTCAGGGGTTGAAATTTGACGTGGTGATACTTGATCCGCCGACGTTTGCGCGTTCGGGGAAGACGGTGTTTCAGGTTGAAAAGGATATGGGACGGTTGATTTCGGGGGCGGTGTCGCTGTTGGATGGTGAGGGGACGCTGCTGGTGTGTACGAATCATCATGCGTTGAGTGTGGCGTGGTTGAAGGAGCAGGTGGTTGCCCGTGCGAGTCGGGCGCGGGTGCGGTTTCTGGAGGGTGCTGAGGATCAGGCGGACATTGTGGATACGCGTTCCAGCACGAAGAGTACGTATGTGTCCATCGGCGGGGTGAGTAAAGAGAAGGACGGCGGAGTGAGGAAAGAGGAAGACGGAGAGGTGAGGAAAGAGGAGGAATCTGATCGTTCGGATTGATCGAGAAGAAGCCATGTCCTCCCAGCTGGCAGCCTCGCCCGGATACTGTGTCTTGGTGAACGGCACTGTGTCTGGGTGAACGATTACTGTGTCTGGGTGAAGGTGTGCAGTTGATTGTGGGCGAGGTTCTGATGGGTTTCGGTGGTGCCGTCGGGCCAGTGGATTTTGAGTGTGTCGATGGTGCGTGCGTTTTCGGTAGCACCCGTTCGGCTGTCATCAGGTTTTGGCAGGCCGAAGGTTAAGGGGAGTTCGGATTGGGAGAGGTAGCTTTTCATGGGAGTGACACTTTGTAACTGGGTCATCCCGCCATCTGACACTTCCACGCGTGTTCCGATGGCGTCGCGGTTGCACTGCGTTCCGATAAGTTTGATGCGTATCCAGTCGTGACCGAGCGACTGATCGTTGCGGAGCAGGATGGCGGGTCTTCCCGTCTGCGTCAGCACCACATCCAGATCGCCATCGCCATCGATATCGGCGTATGCTGATCCGCGTCCGGCGATCGGTTTTTGCAGTTGCCCCGTTTCCGAGGGTGGAACCGCTACATAGCATGATCGCGCGTCGGGTCCGGCGTTCCAGAACAACTGCGGTGTCTGCAGGTAGTGTTGACTTGGCTGAATCTGGTTGATCTCTTCCTCGAGGTGTCCGTTGACCTGGAGAATGTCGAGTCTGCCGTCGAGGTCATAATCGAAAAAGAAGAATCCGAAGCTGAGGAAGAGGCGACTTGGCGAGCCGATGCCTTCGACGATGGACTCGTCGGCGAAGAAGGTGGGGTCGGACTGGGTGACGTAGAATGAGGTCATTTCGTTGGCGAAGTTTCCGATGCCGATTGCGAGGGTTGCGTCGTTTCGATAGTGGGCTGCGTCGATGCCCATCGCCCCCGTCGATCGCCCTGTGCTGTCGTATGCGACGCCGGCGATCTCTCCGATTTCCTCGAACGTTCCGTCGCCTTTGTTGTGGAAGAGGAAGTTTCGGACGGTATCGTTTGCGACTACGAGGTCCATCCAGTCATCGCTGTCGAAATCGATCGGAATGACGCCGAGGGACTTTGCGACGGGGACATTGGTTGCTTTGTTGGCGATCTGGATTCCCGCTGATTCAGACATGTCGGTGAAGGTTCCGTCGGCGTTGTTGCGGAGAAGTTGCGGGTGGACGCCTTTGTAATGGGTGGGGGGTCCGTAGGCCCGGTCCTTTCCGTTGAGTGTGAAGTTGAGTTCAAAGTCGGTGTCGCGGGACCACTGGACGTAGTTGCAGACGAAGATGTCGAGGTCGGCGTCGTTGTCGAAATCGAAGAAGGTCGCTCCGGTGCTCCAGTCGGATGCACCACCGGTGACGCCGGATTCCTCCGTGATGTCGGTGAAGATTCCAGAATCGTTTCGGTAGAGGTGGTTCTTTCCGAGCGCGGTGATGAAGAGGTCTGGGTCGCCGTCGTTGTCGATGTCGGCTGCTGCGACGCCGCTTCCGTAAAATATCTGTGTGAGGTTGGCTGCTTCCGTCACGTCGGTGAGTTTCCCGGTTCCATCGTTTTGATAAAGCGTCATCGCGCTGGCTGACTGCGACTTTTCCGATTCAGGCCAGTTACTGCCATCGACGAATAGAATGTCCTGATCGCCGTCTGAGTCGTAGTCGAAGAAGGCAACGCCACTGCCCATGCTCTCCGGGAGAAGTTTGTCGCCCTCTGCACCGTTGTTGTGGACGAATGTGATTCCGGCTTGCTTCGTGATGTCGGTGAAAGTGACGCTGGGGACGGTCTCGACGTGCTGGTCGAGCGATTCGATGGCGCCGGCGTCCTTTTTGATGATGACCTCCTCGACGACCGCGTCGCGGGAGAGGCAGACGATCAGGACGATGATGGCTGTGATGAGCATGATGGCTGCCAGCGAGATGCGCATCGCCTTGCCGATGACGGCATCGTCTTCGGGGACAAGCTCCTGCTCCGGAAGCTGATTCGGAAGCTGACTTTGAAGTTGTTTCTGATCGCTTGGGTCATTTCTGGCATCGCTCATTTCACGTTGTCTTTCACGTTGGTGTTTTGCATGTTGGTGTTTTGCATGTTGGTGTTTTGCATGTTGGTGTTGTTTGTGCCGATGTCATTCGCGTTTGCGAGTAGTTCGTAGTTTTCAGCTCGCTGGAGATCGTAGATCGTGATTTCCTCGGCTGCATGGTTCGCTGCGGGGTATTTGATGCGGGCGTTTGCGATGGCCAGGTCGCGAGCGTTGTCATCGGGTTTGAAATACGCGTGCTGGTTTCCGTGGTATTGAGATTTTTCGATGTCGCCAAGGTCGTGGTAAACCTGCTTGAGGCTGTAGTGGGCGACAGCGTTTTCAGGGTCGATCACGAGCGTTTTCTCGAAGGCTTCGCGGGCTTTGTTTAGGATCGCCACCCTGCTGGTGCGGCGTTTGTCGCCTCGTTCCTGCTTGGCGCGTTCGTGGAGCGTTTGGCCCAGTTCGTTGAGGAGACGGTAGTCTATTGTGAAATCAAACCCGCGCCCCTTCGCCTGCTCGAATCCACCTTCGAGGATCTGTTCAAAATTTCTGATGGCATCGTCGAGTTGACCATTCTGCTTGTTGACGAGTCCCGTGAACCAGAGGAGCGACCACTGAAGTGCGGGTGGATCGAAACGCTGCGCTTTGCGAAGTGCTTCAGGAGCCTCAACCGCGACGCGACCTTCCTTCAGATAGACACGGGCGAGGTTGATAGGACCGTCGGGCTGACCCAGTTTTTCGACCTGCTTGAAGGCATATTCAGCCTGGCGGAGTTGACCGCGTACACCCTTACGCAACAGCCCGATACCGTAATCGTTCCACCGCTGCCAAACGGGGAAATCGTCCGCGCCCGATGCGGCTGCGATGGTGTTGCCTGTGTCAGGAGCGTCTGACGTGCGGACCATTCCATCGACGGGGAACGTGACGGAATCGTGTGCGAGCGTCATGATGGGCAGGTCGTTAAAATAGACGCTTTCTCCGGTGATGAAGCGCATGTATTCCGTGTCGAACTTCCGATATTGGAGCTTCACATCGACTGTGATGCTGTCCGTCACATCGTCGGGGATTCTCAGGCGATACTGGATGACGTCGGCAGCTCCTGGCGGAATCTGGTGGTTGTACAGTGCGATGAAAATGTCCTCGCCGTTGCGACGGTTGATGCGGTTCCCTTTTCGATCAATGACAAATGCGTTGACGCGGTGCGCCCAGGGGTCGACGGCGTTGTCGTCGGGATCGCGCCCGCCGCTTCGGCCAATCAGGCGACCACCACTCGTCACGGTCACATCCATCCACACCTCGTTCGAGTCTGCCGTTCCCTCCGTGAAGAGGTGTCCCATTTTAAGCGTCCGGATGACGGTTTCGATGAGGTATTCGTTACCGGGCGTAAGCGTCGGAATGCTGGGGCGGATGGGCGCGGTGAGCTTGCCGTCGATCGCCCCTTCCTCACGGACTCCGAAGATGTCCACACGCATCACACCTTCATTGAAATCGATGTGCGACTGGATGACCGATTCAGGCATGTCGAGCAGTTGCGCAAGACCGGTGTTGGCTGACGGGAACATGTGGTCGTGGACAGTGAGCAGTCCTGAGTCGTCAAAATCAGCGGCTGCGAAGTCCTCCGACTCGATAAGTGGCATGTGACATTTGTTGCAGCCGGTCTCCGCCTCATCAGGGTAGTAGAAGCTCGAAACGCCGTGTCCGGAGACGCCACTGAGCAGAAAAGAGTCGTAAAGATTCTGACCGCGAAGCCATTTGTATGCATTCAGCTCGGGCGGTAAATGAACTTTGTGACACGCACCGCAAAACTCAGCCGACTCGTGGAGGGGCTTGAGGAAGGTCATGTTGTGGAAATCTGGCTTTGCTTTAACGAGCTGGCGGTTGACCCATTTCAGAATGGGGTTCTCGCTGAAGGTGAACGGATACTGGGTTGGCTCTTCGATGGTGTAATCACCATTCCCACGCGGTGAATTGACATGCGTGATGGCGTGACAGACGGTGCAGGTCACCCCGGAGTTGGCCATCCTGTCTTTGGAAAGGTCGTATTCGGGGTCGTCGAAACGGGGATCATCGAATTCGCCACTGAGCAGTATGACAGGGTCGTGACAGCCAGCACAAAACCGTGCGCCACTGGTGGTACCATCGCGACCAAAAAGTGCTGCCCGCGAACCACGCACGCTGAACAGGTAGGCTGGGTTGTTGAATGAGGCGTTTTTATGGGCACTGTACAACCAGGATTCGTGAACGTCTTCGTGACACTCGCGGCAGTACTCATTGTTGTCCAGAACCTGTGCGGAGATAAAATCGCCTGTGACGGTACGCGAAAGTGAGGGGAAGAAATACTCATCCCCCTTCGTATTACCAGCCACATTCCAACTCCGTGGATCCTGCGACTGCAAAAGAATCATCGGAACCGCGATGGCAGCCGTCACAGCACTCCATGTAAGACCGACCCGCCACCTGATGCGCCTGCCCGCCAGCCGGTGGATGATGTACAACCAGATGCAGACGACCGGCGTGATGACGTGCGACCAGTACGCAATCGAGCGGATCGTTTCGTCGTTGATGACGATCACACCGTCGATCCGGGTGAGTACGACCCCGCTGACGAGCAAAATGATGGCAGCCACAAAAAGAGCATATCCAACCTGAACCGCCCGACGATTCTTTCGGTCATGGGTGTTCATGATATGAATGACGCCGAACACAATCACCGGAACTATGATGATGAACCCAAGCACAAGATGCACCAGGAACATGATCAGGTAGAACCAGTTCTGATACACCATGCCGGACGACCATTCGAGCAGCCGGACGCTGAGCAGATATACAGAGTTGACGCTCAGCAGTGCGAATAGGGCAAATACCCCAGCCAGCAACTGCGTGAGCTGAGGACCCACGGCTGGGACGTACGCTTTCTTCCTACGCGTGGCGGGTTTACCGTCAGTGGATCGCCCTGGGGCGGTGGAGGCTTTGCTTCTCGTTTTATCGGACATGTGGATATCGATCCCCTCGTGTCTTCCTGAGTCTACCGTGATCCTATTCACGAACCAGCGATTGTAGCATCGGTCGTGGCTGCCCAAAAGACGATCTATTGGCTATTGGACCAAATCGAGGATGTTTTCGGGCATTGGGAAAGTTGCGTCACGGAGAATCCGATAACCCATCGTGACCAGCACAGGGATCGACCTATGAGACAACGTGATATGAAGCGACAGTTTAACTCATGTCTGGGGTATGCGTTTTACGGCTGGCTGACCGTGATGAGCGGGTTGTTGGCAGGTTGCTATCCGGAGAAGCCGAAGCCCGTGGTTCTGGATCATGGGCCGACCTTGGGGGATTGGCCCCAGTTTTTGGAGGCGAAGGCGACCTCGGTCAAAAATGCGTATGTGATGGTCGGAACCGGGGCGACGGATGGGATGTTTCCGTGCTCGATCGCAGTCGCTCGGATCGGCAAGCCCTGGCCTGTGATTGCGGAGGAGAATTCAGCTTTAGCTTTATTATCTCCAGATTCAACGGAAATGATAGGCTGGATGGAATTGTTTGACGACACATGGGTTGTGTCGGAAGTTTTTCCTGTTTCGTACCCCGGTATCGCGATCCGGGCGGGTTTTCCTGATTCGCTGATCGACCACGCCCGCGACGGTGGGGCGCGGATTTGCGTGATGTATTCGGTCAATCAGACGTCCAAACACCACGCGGAGGCATCTGCCATCGTTTATGACGCGAAGGAATCGAAGGTTCTGGGGAGTGTTCATGCCGATTCGCATGTCATGCTTCCGGAGATCGAACAGGATTATCCGCCGCCACCGCCAGGTCGCGTGCCGACGGATTATCGGCATCTGGACCCGAAATTCATCGCGATGAAGCAGCTTCGGAAGCAGACGCGTGCGTGTATTCTTGATTTAATTGTCAAGGATAAGCCACGCGTTGCCCCGGACAACCCACAGGCTCAGACGACGGGTCGCGTGTTCTTCCAGCGATCGAGCAATTGAAAATCGACGGTCGAGCGGTTCTGCGAGCGCCAGTGTCACGCACCACAGCAACAGACGGACAGGTTGCGACGTAGGATTACGGAATGCATCCGTTCAGCAGGACCGAGACATTACCGTCCATCAAGTCATCAAAGTCGATATTACTGTTTGATACGACGAGGTCGAGGTCTCCGTCGCCGTCGAGGTCTCCGATGGACGCTGACGAGGGGCCAATTCCAGTTCCGTAGCGTACATTGTCAGCGAAGGTGCCGTCGCCATAGTTCAACAATACAGATATGCTCCCGATGGGGCCTGCGTTTGATACCGCGAGGTCGTGATCCCCGTCGCCATCCAGGTCGCCGATCACCACCGACTGAGAGCCTCCTCCCGCGTTGTATAGCACATGATCTGCAAACGAACCATCGCCAAGGTTTAACCGCACCGAAATGTGGTTGCCACTGATACCTCCACCAACCACCACAAGGTCGAGATCACCGTCTCCGTCCAAGTCGTCGATCGCCAGTGACCGAGGATTCTCTCCAGTGTCGTAGATAATATCGTCTGCGAATGTCCCGTCGCCATCATTCAGAAACACTGAGACATTGTCACTTCCGTTGTTCGCCACGGCGAGGTCTAGGTCACCATCGCCGTCCAGATCACCGATGGCCACCGATCGAGGTCCATCACCCGCGTTATAGAACACATTGTTCGCAAAAGTCCCATCGCCAAGGTTGAGTAGTACTGAGACGTTGTCGCTGCCCAAGTTGGCCACGACGAGGTCGTGATCCCCGTCGCCGTCCAGATCGTCCACTGCCACGGAAACCGGAGCATCGCCCGCGCCGTAAGTCATATAGTCAGCGAAGGTTCCGTCGCCGTTGTTGAGCAGCACCGAGACGTTGCCAACTTCGCCGAAAATGCCACTGTTTGCCACCACGAGGTCGTTGTCGCCGTCATGGTTCAAGTCAGCAATGATCACCGACTGAGGTCCATTCCCAGCGTCATAGAGTACATCGTCGGTGAACGTGCCGTCACCATGGTTCAGCAGGACAGAGACGTTTTCACTGAAGTTGTTTGCTACAGCCAAGTCGAGATCTCCGTCGCAATCCAGATCTCCGATCGCTACCGACCGTGGATTAAGCCCCGCGTCGTATAGCACATCACCACTAAATGTGCCATCGTTGTTATTCATCAGTATGGTGACTGTGCTAGGGAGATCATGAAGAGCAAAAAAGAAGCTGCCTGCGTTTGCCACTGCGAGATCGAGGTGCCCGTCAGCGTCTAGGTCACCGATGGCGACTGTCCGAGCACCATCTCCTGCGTCATAGATAACTTCGTCTGCGAAGGTGCCGTGGGGGTGTGCTAATTTTAGTTGAAATTTTAGACGAACGGCTCCATGAATGACGGTGGTTTTTGAGAAATCCATCAAACAAGGAGCCGTGTCATGAAAAGTTTCGTACGAATCGGAGCGAATCGCAAGGACGAAAACAAAGGACTTGGAACGGAATCTGAGGGTG
>JAJRYY010000081.1 GCA_024275565.1 Planctomycetota bacterium | reverse complement strand
GCTAAGGCGATGTTTACCAGCGCGTTGCGTATTCATCCGTCGGACCTGCGTAGTCGCCTTGGCCTGGCGTGTGCGCTGGATGAGCTTGGTCGGACTGAGGAAGCGTTGGGGCATCTGTTGCAGGCGGTATGCGACGAGCCTGAAGATCCTGCGTTGCGCTTCGCGCTGGGTTATTGTCGTGAGCGACTGGGTCAGCATGATGAAGCGTTGACGAGTTACGCGCGTGCGCTGTCGATCTGTCCTGAGCTGCGTAACGGGCATGAGCGGATGGCAGCGATTTATGTTCGTCGTGATGAGACCGATGAGGCGATTTATCATTATGAACAGCTTTGCGCGATGGAGCCTGACGACGTGCCCATGTCGCTGTCATTGGCGAATCTGTACTTCCGCGTGGGGCGATACGACGACGCTGCCCATCGGTATCGGTACGCTTTGACGATCGACCCGGACAACTGGGAGGCGAATGACGATCTTGTGGCGACGTATGAGCAGGCAGGACACATCGATGATGCCATTGACCATATGCGTGATGTGATTGATCGCGAGCCATCTTTTCCGGACAACCACCTGCGGCTGGGGGATCTTCTTGCCAAACGTGGGCTGGATGAGCAGGCGCTGGATCAGTATATGCAGGCTGTCGAGTTGAGTCCGGGGTATCTTGAGGCGTTGATCAAGGTTGGGACGCTTCATCTGCGTCGTAGCGATTTCCCTGAGGCGTCGCACTGGTTCAATCGGGCGATCGACGTGAATGATCATTTGCTGAATGCGTATGTCGGTCTCGCGGTGACACAGCATGAGCAGGGTCGTCTGGATGAATCGCTGGAGACGTTTGAGCTTGCCTCGAAGATCGAGCCAAATACGCCGCTGCTTTTCAGTGAGGCTGCCAAGCTGCATCTGCGCATTCGTGCGGATCAGCAGGCGGACCAGTATCTGGCGGACATCACACCGGGACGGGGCGGGGTTGGTGGTGAACCGGGTGGGATGGGGACCGCTGGGGCTGGGTCTTCCAGGGTGACGGATCTTCTGGACGACCAGATTGATCGTCATTGCGAGGTGTTGAAGAAGCGTCCGAATTATGCGGATCTGCATTATCATCTCGGGCTTCTGTATCGTCAGCGTCACGATCATGATGCTGCGATCACCTGCTTCCGCAATGCGCTGGATATCAATCCGAAGTACATCAATGCAGCCGTCAAGCTTGGTCTTGCATTGCAGTCGCTGGGGGATCATGAGGAGGCTGTTCGCGTGCTTCGCTCCGCCTTCACGGATACGGATGCAGACGCCGCGCTGCATCATCAGCTTGGACTGATTTTTGCGGATCGCACGAAATTTGCTTTGGCGATGGAGGAGCATGAGGCAGCGATCGCGAAGGATCCTAAGAATATCGACCTTCATGCGAATCTGGCGCTTGCGCTTCAGAATATGGGGTTGATCGATAAGGCTGCTGCCCGGTGGGAGACGCTTGAGGAGATCGCTGAGCAGTCGGAAGAGGGTCGTGCGGTGTTGATGGAATCGGATCGCATTCAGAGGCGTCGCGATCGTATCTGAGCATGTGGTGGCGTGTTAGAGGATGAATTCGACTTTGTCGGCGGCGTATCGGTCGACGAGCGACTCGTCCACATCCACGCCCCAGCCAAGCCCTGAAATCGGTTTGACCCTTCCGCCATAGCCGAAACGCAACGGCCTGCGGACAACGTCGCCCTTGAGCAAGAGCGAACCGAAGCTGCCCTCAGCGAATCGGACATCGGGGACGAGTTCCAGAAATCGCCGCCCCACGGCGGAAAGAATGCTCGTCTCGCCGACCATACACCCAAGTTGTATGGTGATTCCATTTTTTCGAGCGAGGTCAGCCAATCGCAGCGACGGGAGCAATCCACCGCACTTGCTGATCCGGATATTGAACCCGCCCGCGACGCCAAGATCAATCAGCCGCTTCGCGTCGTTCATCGTGATAAGTGATTCATCGTAGAAGAGTGGTGGCATGACGCAGGCTCTAAGTTCCGATAAATCGCGCTCGCAGTCTTTGGCGAGCGGTTGCTCGATGGCTGCGATGGGGATGGACTTCCATGTGGAAAGTCGGTCTGCTGCCTGATCGAGGGTCCACGCTCCATTTGCATCGAGACGGAGGGTGGCGCGATCGGTGGCGAGGCTGGGGCGGAGGTAGTTTGCGATCATGGTGACGCGATCGTGGTCGTCATCCCCGCCGACCTTCAGCTTGAAATCTCGGATTCCGTACCACCAGAACAGGTGAGCGTGCTTCATCATTTTTTCGATGGACGAAGATGCGAGTACGCCAGCGTGGCGGATGGTCCTGATGCTTCCGGGCAATCCGAAAGCGTGGTAACCCATCCAACCGGGGATCTCGGACATATCCTTGCGAAAGTGACGGGCGTAGGCATCGAGGAGGGCAAGCTCGATGAGGGATCGAGCAGCCGGTGTGTCTCCGTGACCAGTCAACTGCCAGGGCAGGTTGTCGATCGCCTCCAGTGCGTCTGGAAATCGGTCGGGACAGATGTCGAGGATTGTCGGGCAGTACAATCGCTCGATGGTGCGGTGGACGGAATCGTGTGTTTCGCCGGTGACATAGGGTCTTGGAAGCGTTTCGCCCCAACCGATCGTACCAGTGTTCAACTCGACGGCGCAGACGATCGGGTCAGCCATTTTTCGCTCATGGGCAGCGTGGGCGACCTTGCCCCGCATGGGGATGTCGAGTCGCCAGAGGCGGACGCTGTGGATCGCAGTATTGGCCATCACCCGCTCACGCGCACTTGTATGAAGGGCGATGGCGTGCAGACTTTCGGAGGTCTGACCGCTACAATGGGGGCGATGGTCAACATGCGTACTGATACCAAAGCTGGCAGCGACACGTTGTCACCCTCCGGGTACTGTCCGAGGTGTGGGTACGATCAGCGTGGACTTCGGGCTGGTGCCGCATGCCCGGAATGCGGGGAGCAGTATTGGCAGGGTATGTCGGTGGGCGGGATCAATCGCTGGGTCGACCACCGGATCATCGATTTCTGGTCTGTGGCTGTTCTGATATTGATCGGAAGCGTATGTGCCCTGGTGGGTGCTGCAACGTCGAACCGGGCGGCGGGTCCGGGAATGCTTCTCGTGATGACCGCCATTTTCTATGTGTGCATCGGCGTATTGTGGTATGCGGTGCTTGGCGTCTGGACCCTGCGCAGGATGCGAAGACACGAAGGGCGTAACCTGATCGGTCAACGTCGCAGACAATTGCTTTTCTGGCTGACAATCGATGGCGTGATGGTCCTTGTGTCGATCGCAGTGGCGTTGATTTCTGTGAATACCCTCTGACAATCGTAACCTCAACTACCGGTCGTTGCAGCATCGGTCGTTGCAGCATCATCGGTCGTTGCGGCATCGGTCGTTGCAGCATCATCGGTCGTCAATGACTCCGGCGTTTCCTTCGCTGCGTCAATAAGACTCTTCTGGTGCAAGGACTTCAGGACACCCGAAATCAGCACAATCAACACGACGAGCGTGATCGTCACCTTCAGCCACTTCGCCGCGTTGTCGCGCATCTTGGCATATCCCGGACTGCTGCCGCTCAGTGCGATGGCGATGAAGATCACCGTCAGACCCATCAGCAATTTAGGTAGAAAAATCGGGTGGTAGGGCAGCGGTGCGACACCGTCTGAGAAGGTGATTATGAAATTGACACCGCCAGTGACGAGCAGCAGTCCGGCGCTTGCGTGAACAACCATTTTCCACCGGGCAGCCAACTGCACACGAAGTGATTTCTGCAAGTCCTCAGGCAGCGCAGACTTCGCTGCGGGCATGAGTGCGACCCGTATATACACCGCACCGCCAGCCATCACCATGGCAGACAAAATGTGCAACCAACGAGAAATCAGAGATACGAAATCAATATCAAGCATTGCAAACTCTCAGGTGTTATAGGTTTTCCCGCGTCCTCGCCGCGCCAGCGACACAAATACGAATATTCGGGATACTAGCCGCGAAGTCGCAACGAAACCACCCACCCCTCCTATTCAATTACACGCGCGGTGGAAGGGTCCGAGGAAATTCGCTTCATTCACGGCGGTTCACCCCTCGTCCGATTCGCGGAGGTTGGCGATCACATTAAAATCCTCCAGCGTCGTCGTGTCGCCCTTGACCTCGCCCGTGGACGCCAGCTCCTTCAGGAGTCGCCGCATGATCTTCCCCGATCGCGTCTTGGGCAGGGCGTCCGTCAAGCGGATCGTCTCCGGTCGGGCGATCGCACCGATCTCCTTCACGACGTGTGCGAGCAATTCACGCTTGATCTCATCTGAAGCACTCCGGTCGGCCTTCAACGCCACAAACGCCGCAAGCGCCTGACCCTTGATATCATGCGGGATCCCTACAACAGCAGCCTCAGCCACCGCAGCGTGCGAGACCAGTGCAGATTCCACCTCAGCCGTCCCGATGCGATGCCCGGAGATATTGATCACATCATCCACACGACCCATCAGCCAGAAATTACCATCGTCATCCCGGCGACAGGCATCGGACGTGAAATATATCCCATCAAGCTGCGACCAGTACTGCTCCTGATATCGCTCCATATCGCCGTAAATCCCGCGAAGCATCGATGGCCATGGTTTCCGAACGACCAGGAATCCACCCGAATTGGCAGGCTGCTCCACGCCCTGTTCATCCACAACCGCAGCGTCGATCCCGAAGAACGGGCAGGTGGCGGTTCCGGGCAGCAGGGTCATCGCACCAGGTAGTGGCGTAATCATGATCCCCCCGGTCTCGGTCTGCCACCAGGTATCCACGATCGGACATTTTTCGCCGCCGATGTGCTTCTGATACCACATCCACGCTTCCGGGTTGATCGGTTCGCCGACCGACCCGAGCAGACGCAGACTTGTAAGATCATGTCCATCCGGGATGTCGTCGCCCTGCCGCATGAACGCGCGGATGGCTGTGGGGGCGGTGTAAAAGATTGTAGCCTTGTGTCGGGCGACCATGTCCCAGAATCGCCCCCAGTCGGGATGGTTCGGCGCCCCTTCATACATCATCACCGTCACGCCGTTCTGCAAGGGTCCATAGGTGATGTAGCTATGCCCCGTGACCCAGCCGATGTCGGCTGTACACCAGTAGATGTCATCCGGCTTAAGGTCGAAGACCATTTTCGCGGTGTACCCGGTGTAGACCATATACCCCCCCGTCGTGTGCATGATCCCCTTCGGCTTACCGGTCGTACCCGAGGTGTAGAGGATGAACAGGAGGTCTTCGCTGTCGCAGTGTTCGGGATCGCATACGTCTGATTCGTCCGCGACCAGATCGCCCCACCAGTGGTCGCGACCATCGTTCCATGAGACGTCATTTTCGCAGCGTTTCAGCACGACAACATTTTGCACCGTCGGACATTTTGCGACAGCATCGTCCACATTCTGCTTCAACGGTACGACCGATCCGCGTCGCCACCCGCCATCAGCCGTGATGATGATCTGGCTGTTCGAGTCATGAACACGGTCGGCGATCGCACTGGCTGAGAATCCACCGAAGATGATGCTGTGAGGAGCACCGATCCGAGCACAGGCCAGCATCGCGATCATCAGCTCCGGGACCATGGGCATGTAGATCGTGACGACGTCGCCCTTTTTGACGCCCAGCTTCTTCAGAGCGTTGGCGAAACGGCAGACCTCATCGCGTAAATTGTTGTAAGTTAGTTTTCGGACGTCGCCCGGTTCGCCTTCGAAGAGGACGGCTGTGTGGTCGCCGCGACCCCGTTCGATCTGGAGATCGAGGCAGTTATAGGACATATTCGTTTTGCCGCCGACGAACCATTTGGCGAACGGTGCTTCCCATTCGACGACTTTGTCGAAGGGTGTAAACCAGTGACACCCCTCAGCCACCTCCCGCCAGAACCCCTCCGGATCGTCGATGGAGCGTTTGTGTAATTTTTCGTAATCCGCGATGCTGGAGATGTGGGCTGCCCTGGAAAACTCCGGCGGTGGCGGAAACTTTCGCGTCTCCACCATCGAAGATTGGATTGTACCTTTATCGCTCATCGTTCGTCCTCCGCGAAGCATTCCAGTTCTGTATTATTTTCTGCATGACACGTCACGAGTCCATCGCTGCGGGTGAACCCTTACCGTCTGCATACAACGCCATGAGTCGATCCACAGTGCGTATCGTAGCGCCCTGATGCTCGATGACAACCTCTCGCCCGCGTAATCCCGCCAGGCGTGATTCTTCTGCATTGGTTCCCCACTTCTCCACCGCCCCTGCCAGCGATACCGTATCTGCGACCTCCAGCAACGCCCCCCCCTCGCGTAACGCTCTCGTCGCGACGGCGAAATTGTCCATGTGCGGACCCACGATGATCGGTCTGGCGATGGCTGCCGCTTCCATGGGGTCTGATCCGCCCATGGTGACGAGCGATCGGCCTATGAAGACCACGGTCGCCAGCGAATAAAATTTACGCAGTTCGCCCATGGTATCTCCGAGATACACGGCAGATTCTGCCACCACCTCGCCATTCTTCCCGTCTGGTCGCTCACTTCGCCGCACGCAATCGAATCCGAATTGACGGATCAACCGCGCGACCTCGTCGAAACGCTCCGGTTTGCGGGGTACGATCGCCAGTTGCACATCGACACCCTTTTGCAGCATCGCTGTATACGCTTCTAAAACGATGCGTTCCTCGCCGGGACCGGTGCTACCGCATACCCACAGGGGTCGCGACTGGTTCAATCCCAGAGCTTCCGCGAGTGATTCCTCGCCCTCGACATGGTCGGCGATGGTGGCTGTATCCCATTTGACGGACCCGATGACTTCGATCCGATCTGCCGGCGTTCCGACCTGCTGGAATCGCTTCCCAATCGTCTCATCCTGGGCACCAACCCATGTGAGCTTCGCAAACATCGGCTGCGTGATCTTCGAGACCCATGCAAGTCGCCGCGCACTGCGCTCGGTCAACCGCCCGTTCACGACGGCTATGGGTATGCCATGCTTGCTGGCTTTGTCCACAAAATTGGGCCAGATTTCCAGCTCCATGAGTACGATGAGGGTGGGTTCAACATGCGACATCACGCGCCCCACGACCCAACTGAAATCGAGTGGAAAACGAAATACGCGGTGCTCACTGTACAGCTTACATGCCTGGGCATATCCGGTGTCGGTCGTGGTGGAAATGACGATATTATCCGGACCGATCCGTTCTTCTAGCATGGCGACCAGTCCGCGTGTGGCGTTGACTTCGCCCAGCGACACCGCGTGAATCCAGACGCCGCCAGGTCCGACCGATTCCGGCAGGGACCATCCAAGCCGCTGTCGCCATCCACGTCGATTTTTACGCTGAACCAGCATCTGGTATGCAAGAATGGGCATGTAGACCATGGCTGCTGTTGCGTACACCAGATTGAGAATCCATCGCATCACACCCGAATCGTAGGAGACCTGCTCCTGTCTCACAACCACCCTTCGCACCCCATATTTTCCCCGCCTGCACATGGCTGATTGACACGCTCGGCCACCAGCGTTCTAATCCCGCCTTAGCCGACGACATCTGAATAAGCGCGTCAGGGAATGACTGGATTACTGCGCGCAGGAATCGCCTACAGAGCACCAGTACAAGGTAAAACACCGACAATGGACATCCGCCCGGAAGACCCGACCCAGCTCCCCACCCAGCGCCGCGTCCGACTTTTGACGCAAAACGACCGTCTTTTTCATGTCATCCTCGCTCAGCAGTTCGACCGCGACCTCATCGACCAGCTTTGTCGCATCGCCGAGATGATCCGCATCATCGCCGACGCCCGGGCGGGTGCGAAATTTCTCAACACGATCCTCTCGCACAAGCGGGCGATGCTGTACTTCGCCCAGCCATCCACACGGACCTTTCTGTCGTTCTCAGCCGCCTGCCAGGTACTCGGCATGCCGCACAACGACGTCCGCGACGCCCGGACCAGCTCTGAGGTCAAGGGCGAAACCGAGGATGACACGATCCGAACGCTAAGCCAATACTTCGACCTCATCATCATGCGACACCCTGGCGAAGGCTTTGCGGAGCACATGGCACATATGCTGAATGGGATGCGTCGCAATATCCCACTGATCAATGGCGGATCGGGGAAGGACCAGCACCCTACGCAGGCGCTGCTCGACGTCTACACGTTGTACCGCTGCTTCGCCGAATCGCTGGTCAAGCGGATTCGCCCCGAACCGGATTCGAATCTCTTTGAGGGCAAAACCATCGCGTTCGTCGGCGACCTCAAACGTGGACGAACCGTGCGATCACTTGCTTACCTGCTCGCGCGATATGGGGGGATGCGTCTGCTGTTCGTCGCACCGGATGAGCTTCAGATTTCTGGCGACATTCTCGAACATCTTGAACGCAATGAGATCGAACACGAACTCATGGACGATCTTCCCAAGATCGTGGGCGATTGTGATGCGGTCTATATGACGCGGCTGCAGGATGAACACGATGCCGATGGCGAATCCAAAAAGATCGACCTCTCGCGATTCGCACTCACGAAAGACATGTCACACCTGTTCAAGCCCGACCTGGCCATCCTGCACCCCCTCCCGCGTCGCGGCGAACTCGACACCGCATTGGATTCCGATCCCCGCGCCAAGTATTTCGATCAGATGCGAAACGGTATGTGGATGCGGTCAGCCCTCATCGCCTACATCTTCGGCGTCGATGCCGTCATCCTTGACCACTACTACAGCTATTACAACTTCTGATGCGTGCTCAATCCTGTGCGGTTGACGGTTCCGGGTGGATCGTCGTGGACAGGGCGCGTCGTGGACAGGTCGGAGGTCAGGCAGATCAGGGGGATGCGGTCGCCGTAGAGGTCGCGACAGCGTGCGAGAATCGCGTCGTGCTGAAACCATGATGAAATTAGGATGGCATCGAATCGATCCGCATCGACAGATGATGGGCGGATGACGGGGATATTTGCGATGCGTCCCTCACTTGAGACTTCATTATCAGATGCAGGATGTTGGGACACCGGGGCGCGGTCGTCCAGAATGGCAGCGATCCGGGGGCCTGTGAGGTCTGAGGTTGCATCGAGCAGCCAGGGTGTGTGCTTTCCAGCTCCGAAGATCGCGACGGGTCCGGAGAATCGCTCCGCCAGTTGAGGCCAGACGGCGCGCACAGCGTCACGTCGCATACGGATCGACGGTGGGAACTCCTGATCGATGACAGCCTCGAAAATGTGGTGCGAGGAAGATGATGCGGGTCTGGCGATGATGAAAAGCTGTGCTGGCGATTCGTCGTCGCAGCGATGCGTGACCTCCACATGCTCGATCTCGAACCCGGACGTTTCCAGCATCTGGTAGACCATCTTCTCATTGAACGCCCAGAATCCATGCCCCGGACCCTGATACCGATCAAGTCGCATCAATGGGACACTGTTGTCGTCCGTATGCTGGATGGGGATGTTGGTCATCAGTCGGTCCGTGCAGACGCTCCGGAGCGCATGCAGGACATTGAGCGGACTGATGACGTGGTACAGCAAGCCGAGGGCGATCACATCGTGAAACGCATCATCCCTCGGAATGTCTTCAATCGCACCATGACGAAATGCAACATTCTCGAACCCGCCGACCTCTTTGACGAGGCATGCACGGCGATAATTATGGGCGTTGCGTTCGACACCCAGAACATGCTGGGCTCCGCGACGAGCGGCGTGAAATGTGAACAGACCATCGGCGCAACCGGCGTCGAGTACACGTCGCCCAGAAAATCCCTCAGGCGTATGTTGCTCAATGAGGCTTGCAAGCTCAGTCTGCTGATGGTCCACATTTCTGAGGTAGGACACGTCGTCATAATCCGCCTCAAACCGCGTATGTACGCCCGGTGCAACCTCGATGTTGTGATAAAAGATGCGATGGTCTGCCAGCTGCTCACGGATCGTGGATGTGGATTGTGGTCTGGTGGATGTGGATTGTGGTTGCGTGGCTGTGGTCATGGAAATATCGTCACTCCCTGGTGTTCAACCCCGGTTTTTCGGCGGAAAAGGTCGTGCAGAGTGAGGAAAAATGCTCGCGGACTCATGGAATTGCACAGCGGGCTGACCCTGATCGTGAATCTGATAGGATGGGCGACAGGATCAACAGACACGGAGGAGTACGTCGGATGAGCAATAAGCTGGAAAGGGTCGATCTGCGGAGCGATACGGTCACGAAACCGACAGCAGAGATGCGTACCGCGATGGCGAATGCGGAGGTCGGAGATGATGTGTTTGCAGACGATCCGACGGTGAATCGCCTGCAGGAGCGTGTGGCGACGCTTCTGGGGAAGGAGGCTGCCCTGTATGTACCGTCGGGGTCGATGGCGAATCAGATCGCGATTCGTGCCCAGACCCAGCCAGGCGACGAAATCATCACCCACGCGGACAATCATATTTATCACTACGAGGGCGGTGCTCCGTTCGCAATCAGCGGATGCTCGATGCGACTGCTGACGGGCGAGCGTGGGATGTTTGATGCCGACCAGGTCCGAGAAGCCATTCGCCCCACGGATTCGCATTTCGCCCAGTCGCGTCTGGTCGTACTGGAGAATACGCACAATCGAGGCGGTGGGACGATCTGGCCTGTGGAGCAGATGAAAGCAGTCGCGGACGTCGCGCGGGAGGCGGGTTTGTCGCTGCATCTCGACGGTGCACGCCTAATGAATGCATGTGTAGCCTCCGGCGTAAAACCGTCCGAATATGCACAGTATTTTGATTCAGTATCCATGTGCTTCTCCAAAGGACTCGGCGCTCCGGTCGGGTCAGCCATCGCAGGAAGCAAAGATCTGATTCGCCGGGTCCATCGCTTCCGAAAAATGTTCGGCGGCGGAATGCGTCAGGCGGGGATCATCGCAGCCGGTGCGTTGTACGCGCTGGAACACCATGTGGAGCGGCTGGCTGAGGACCATGCGCATGCGAAAGCACTGGCGATGGGCGTGGTTGAGATGGATGGACTGACTATTGACCCATCCACCGTCGAAACGAACATCGTCTACTTCGACGTCGCGGAACATGTTGGTACTGCCCAGTCATTCTGCGATCGACTGTTTGCCGAAGGCGTCTGGATGCTCCCTGTCAGTCCTCAGCGTGTGCGGGCGGTGATGCATCTGGATGTGGATTCGGCGGAAATCGAACGGGCGATTCGCGTGATACGCTCCATAATGACGTGACACTGGTGATCCCAGCTCGTATGACGGAGTGCGAATCAACAATGCTCTCATCGACCGAGGCACATGCAGCGATTATTCAGGCGGAGGAAACGGTCAGCCCGATGTACGAATCCCTCGTCCAGGCGGACAATGTCCTGTTCTGGATCGGGTGCGGGGTTACATTCGCGTGGATTGCAACGTGGCTGCTCCTGCGGAAAGGTGATCCACTTGCCAATGCACCACAGTTCGGGAAGCGCCTCGACCCAACCGGTGCGCTCATGCCGATGCTCGCATACATGTTTTTCGCCAGCCTCTTTACGATGGCAACGGAGTATTTTGAACCGGGCTGCGTGATGGGGATGATGACCGCGGATTACGCCGCACGCGTGATGGGAGCGTTGGCCTGCTGCTGGGTCGCATCGCTGATGTTCGATGGCGGAGTGCGCCGGTTTTTGATCGGTGAGGGAAACATCGCACGCAACATATTATTGGGCGTGGGCATGTTCCTGATCGCCATGTTTTCGGTCGAACGAACGATGTACGCAACGTTACGGGTCATCTCAGAATGGTGGCCTCATTATGTCGTCTTCGACCACGATGTCATACAAAATCTGAAACGCGGGGAGGTTCCACGTTTACTGGTATGGATCGGGACCGCCTTGCTGGTTCCAATCGCCGAAGAGTGCTTTTTTCGGGGAATATTACAGACCTGCCTCAGCAATTATCTGCGAAACCGCTGGGTCGTCGTGGTGATGAGCGGGCTGTTTTTCGGAGCAATCCACGCTGGGATCGGTGATACGCCTCAGCCGCATGTCGTTCCTGCCCTGTCGGTCCTTGGAATGCTACTGGGCGGTCTCTACATGGCCACGGGGTCTCTGATAGGACCAATCGTCCTCCATGTACTCTTCAACAGCAAAACGCTGCTCTGGGAAGCACTGCAGTAGAACCGCTGTCCTGATGCAACTGGCTGGGTCTGCCGCGGGCGGACCTGTATTACGGTTTTGGCGCTTCTGACTGATCGGCTGGAGACTGATCTCCGGTCAGATCCCGCAACCTGGCCTCTTCGGGGACTTCCAGTTCAAACAGCTTGACATCGATGTCCACGTTGAGCTTCAAATCATCCAGGGTTGAAACAAATTCGACTTTCCCCTCCTTGTCCATGCCGACAAGCTTGATGCGGATACCCGTTTCGATGTCGAAATAATGATAATAAGCATCAGAGATGTTTTTTTCGGGCATGATGGGAACCGCCCGGATCACATAGGCCCCCCGCCCGCCGACGGCTTCTGAGGGCATGAGTGTCAGCGCATGATGCTCACCCAGCGCGTCAAAAAGGGCTTCGCCACCGAGATCCGCATCCAGAGGTGCATGCTTGACACGATACGCGACAATCCCACCGTCCGATCGCCACGCAACCGTCGTAACCACACGACCATCGCTCACAGACTTCATCGTCTGCCGGTTGCTCTTTTCGGTGGCTTTGAACTTGAAAAACTCGCTCGTCGTCAGGTCCAGCCGCAACCACGGATGCCCGTCGCGACGGAGAAACGCAATCGTACCAGACGTTGTCTTATTCAGCGTCCTGCCCCATCGATCCGAGGCGATGACCGTCTCCGTCTTGGCTGTAAAAGAACGAACCGCTTCCCATTTTTTGCTCAATTCGCGCTGGGTTTCGCGTAAAAACTGATGATCGCCGTCAGGTGAAGCAACATCGTCAGAAGCAACCTTATCGCCAGAAGTAACCTTAGCATCAGGAGCAGCCGTATCGCCAGGAGCAACCTTAGCGCCAGAAGCAACCTTAGCGTAAGCAGCAACCGCATCGCCTGCTACCGGGCCGGATGCTCCAAAGAACAGAAATAGTGTCAAACAGCACTTCATACACTTCATGATCGGATCTCTATCTAGACTGTGGCTGGATACACTTTCTCTGGATCAATGTCCAGATCTTTCATGACCCGCGTCACAAGGTCCATCGACACATCGCCATTGCGCGCCAACTCGTAAATGGCAGCATGAACAATGAAACGATACCCCACCTCAAAGAAATGGCGGAGTTCCTTACGCGCGTCGCTGCGACCGAGACCATCGGTACCCAGCGCAAACAGTCGCTTCGGAGTCCAGCGGGCGATCTGCTCAGGGACAATCTTCATATAATCGCTGGCAGCCACAATCGGGTAGGGTTCGTCCTCAAGCTGCTGCCGCACATAGGGTATACGCGGCGTTTCAGCCGGATTCAGCATGTTCCACCGCTGACACTCCAGCGCATCACGGCGAAGCTGGTTATAGCTGGTAACACTCCAGACGTCGGCGGATATCCCATACTGCTCCAGTGCGACCTGAGCTTTGAGCGACTCATTCAGAATAGCACCACTGCCAAACAGATGAACGCGTGGACCGTCCGTATGCGAGGCTGCCCGATACTTATAAAGCCCCTTCAAAATCCCCTCCTCAACACCTTCGGGAAGCTTCGGTTGCTGATAGGGTTCGTTCATGACCGTGATGTAATAAATGATGTCCTCGTTCTCACGATACATCCGACGGATACCCTCACGGACAATGACCGCAATCTCATAAGCGTAGGCAGGGTCATAGCTCACGACGTTCGGATAGCAGCTTGACAGCACATGACTATGCCCATCCTGATGCTGCAATCCCTCGCCCGCCAGCGTGGTCCGTCCACTCGTCGCACCGATCAGGAAACCCCGCGCCCGCGCATCCCCCGCAGCCCAGATGCTGTCACCGATCCGCTGGAATCCGAACATCGAGTAGAACACGAAGAACGGGATCATCGTGACACCATGCGTCGCATGCGCAGTACCCGCAGCAGTAAACGATGCCATCGAACCCGCTTCCGTGATACCCTCCTCAAGAATCTGACCGCGCACATCCTCTCGATAATACAGGAACAGGTGAGAATCGACGGGTTCATACAACTGACCCCGATGGGCGTAGATACCATATTTGCGGAACAGCGCGTCCATCCCGAACGTTCTCGCCTCATCGGAAATGATCGGCACGATATATTGACCTAGATCAGGATCGTCCAGAAGCTTCGTCAACATCCGAACGAACGACATCGTCGTAGCAGCCTCACGCTCGCCACTCCCGTCGAAAAATTCCTGAAAAACAGACTGCTTCGGAGGCATCAGGCACCGGTCGCGGGTCACGCGACGCGGAACAGAACCACCAAGCGACGCACGACGATCCAGCATATACTGAACCTCAGGACTATCCTTGGCTGGACGGTAGAAGGGCGTCTCGTTCAGATCCTCATCACGAATGGGAATATCAAAACGATCGCGGAAGCTCTTCAACTCCTCGAAATTCAACTTCTTCTGCTGATGCGAAACATTGCGACCCTCACCAGCCTCACCAAGACCATACCCCTTCACAGTCATGGCCAATATCACAACCGGCGATCCCCGATGATTCACCGCCTCATCGTACGCAGCATGGACCTTGACCGGATCGTGACCGCCACGACCGAGCTTCCGAATTTCCTCATCCGTCATATGCTCAACCAGCGACGCGAGGCGAGGATCGACACCAAAGAAATGCTCACGCGCATAACCACCCTCTTCAACAGAGTACTTCTGCCACTCACCATCGACGATCTCACCCATACGCTGCTCAAGCACACCCTCGCCGTCCGCCTCAAACAACGGATCCCAACTGGAACCCCACAGCACCTTGATGACACGCCAGCCAGCTCCCCGAAAAGCAGCTTCCAGCTCCTGAACAATCTGACCATTCCCACGCACAGGACCATCAAGCCGCTGCAAGTTGCAGTTGATCACAAAAACAAGGTTGTCCAACCCCTCACGCGATGCAAGCGTGATGGCGCCGAGGCTCTCTGGCTCGTCCATCTCACCATCACCGAGAAAACACCAGACCTTCGCACCATCAGTATCCTTGATATCACGATCACGCAAAAAACGATTGAACCGCGCCTGATAGATCGCAGTAATCGAGGCAAGACCCATCGACACCGTGGGAAACTGCCAGAACTAAGGCATCAACCACGGATGGGGATAGGAAGACAAACCGTCAGGACTCAAAATCTCACGACGGAATGCTCGAAGATGACGCTCATCGAGTCGATGCTCAAGAAACGCACGCGCATAAATCCCCGGAGCACCATGCCCCTGAAAGAAAATCTGATCGCCACCACCCGGATCGTCAGCACCCTTGAAAAAATGGTTGAACCCGACTTCGAGCAGGGTCGCGGAGGACGCATACGTCGAAATATGCCCGCCAATACCACCACTCTCACGGTTCGCCCGCACAACCATCGCCATCGCATTCCAGCGGATCAGACTCTTGATCCGCCGCGCCATAACCCGATCCCCCGGATAAGCGACCTGCTTCTCCACCGGAATCGTGTTGACATAGGGCGTATTGGCGGCGAAAGGAAGGACAACCCTGTTCAGCTTTCCCCAGCGCACGAGACGACCAAGGAGAAACTGCGCACGCGCAGGACCCTCTCGGCGAACAACCTCGTCCATCGATTCGATCCAGTCCTGGGTTTCAGCCGGATCAACATCCCGAATGTTTCGTTGCTCTGTCATAACACAAACAGTATCCACACCAGTCCAACCGTCAAGGAAAACTCTATTCATCAACCCGCCAGCACAGGCCTCAACGGTGGGGAATATCCTAATAAAGCGAGTTCAGAACCCTCGGACCGGCGTCGCACACAGGGGCTGGCGATTCAACACCATAAGACAAAAATCCATCAGGTGATCCCTCTGGCGGTGCGACAAGACCAACCTCATCACGCTCAATCACATTGATAAGCAGCATCGTGCGATCAAGACGCGTAAATGCAAGACGACCCCGACCACAACCAGCTCCCGGAGGAGGACTGTAACACACCCGATCACCCCCCTCCTCGCTGCCAGACTCCTCGCTGCCAGACCCCTCGCTGCCAGAAACAATCCCAAACACAATCCGCGCCCCGTACGGAAAATAACGCAGCGCCCGACCCACCTCAACCGACAATTCCAGACAACATCCAAAAAGCGTATTCCCATAACCGGACAGATGCACCGCATTGGGAAACAAGTCACACTGGAACCGACGGAGCAGATCAACGGACAGCGCAACGCCACCATAATGCACACCGCAAATCGCAGCACGCTGCGTAGTGGTCATCCGATCGGCAAGACGCCCCAGAACGGTCGGCGTCGTGAACAGCACGGTGACATTCTGATCCCGTAGAACCTGCATCGCCTGATCGATGACATGCTCAAGGTACCGCCGCGCACCAAAGCTGCCTGAGGGCAGTTTCCTCGCCCACCGAGGATCGAAATCCACAAAAAACGGCGTCGGCGATCCGGTTCGCTGAGCAATCGCATCCGCCGCCCGACCGATAATATGCGGACCCGAAGGACCAACGTACAACCACGACCCACCCGTCGGAAAACCAGCACGCCCCGCAGCAGCCAAAAAAGGTGCAACAAACGCTTCGGAAAATTCATCCGGCTGATACGCAGTCCACACCGGATCGCCCAGCGTTCCACCCGTCTGCGCAACAACCAGCTCCTCCTTCCGCTCGACAACCGATCGCGGAATCAAATCCTCAACAGGCCGACGCGACAATTCCTCCGGATGCAGAACACCCATACGCGGGAGATCATCAACACAGCCAATCTCCCGCCTCGGATCGAACCCCAGCCGACGAGCACGCTCGATCCAGAACGGCGAACCCCAGTCCGGATCAAAATGGATCGCAAGCACCTCAGCCAGCCGTTCATTGCAGACCGACCGCCAATCACGCACCGTCTCCAGATCCTTCATCATCACCGATCCACCTCAGGCCCACCGAGCGATTTCTCAACCAAAAAACCAGCCACCACGTCCAGAACGTCCTGCTCCTGACCCCGAAAAAAATGCTCCGACGCAGGCAGCATGGTAATCGCTTTCGGCATCGTCAGCCCATCATACCACCGCCGGAGATCATCAACGCTGCACGCAAAATCATTGTCACTATGCAAAACCGCCAGCGGCACGTCCACGGCATCCAGCGCATCAAAAGCATGACGCGTCGGGTTCGGAGAGACCATCGCCACGGCAGACGGCGCCATCCCCGACAGATTCGCCATCCCCGACAGATTCTCCGCAAGCGTCCAGCAACCGAAGCTATACCCCACAACCGCAACAGGCCCGACACCCATCGCAACCAGCGACCCATAGGAAGACCCCGTGTCACTGACCCACTCAGACTCCTCATCGATCCGCCCCTGAGCAAAAAACGTCGCATGCGCAGACGTCCAGTCCACAGGCCCACCCGTGCTCTCGCCAACACCGGAATAATTAAACGCAAGCACCACCGCACCCCGGTCAGCCAACCCGCCCAGCAGCACACGAACAACATTGTTCTCAAGATTACCGCCAAGCAGAGGATGTGGACCCACCAGAAGCACGGAAAACGACGGCTCGACAGCAGAAGGATACGCAATCAACCCTTCAAGCACACGCCCCTCACCAGGGATGCGAATACGCTCTTCAATCACACGCTGCTCAATCACACACGCTCCGATAACTGGCTACACTTCCGCAACCATGAAACGCTCATCACACTCGGACAGGACACTCACGCAGAAAATCAGTCATAATCGGAGCCATCCGCAATGCACGCTCAATGCCCCCGCGAATGTCAGCCTCACCATGAAAAAACGCCTCCTGCAGCGTCATACGCGTAGTGACAATATCAGCAAACGCACGACGCGACACACGGTATTCAAACTCCGATGCAACAGCACCATTGCACGCACGGGAAACATCTACCAGATGACCCCCGTCAAACCGGCACAACCATTCATCCGAAATCGAACCCTCACCCCCAACACCACCCTCACTCCCAACACCACCCTCGTCCCCACCCTCACCCTCAAGAGGACCGATCGAGAATCGAATCGTCGTCGTCAGCGTACTGACGCGCGCGATGTTCGACCCCGGTATCATACGAGGCAGAAACGTCTCAAAGTACCAGCAAGGATCGATCACACCTGAACGACCAGAACCGGAAACACCAGAACCGGAAGCACCAGCCCCGAGCACACGACCCCAGTTCCGGGATTCGGCATACGCCAATGATCGCAGGAACGACGCGCGATCGACCAGCCTCGCCCCAGGAACACCTTCGTCCTGACTCTCAAAAACCAGACCATCCCGGAAATAATCACCCACAACATTACCAAGGGAGTAAAACATCTCCTCGTAATGGTTCGGATCGTCGAGCGATCCAGTCTGATCGCAAAAAACGCCACCACCAATATCAAAATACGCCTCAAGCCAAGCCTTGATCTCCCCGTGCGTCGGCGGATCGCAATTCACCATATGACGCACAACCCCATGGCAACGCGGATCAAGCACCACAGACACGATCTGATCCGCAACACGGTCCACAGGAACAAGATTGCACGTCGCACGCGATCGACCAAGGATACGGATCGGAATCGCCTTGCGATCAACCACCTCAAGATCAGACCCCGCATCACCAGACCCAGAATCACCAGGCCCAGCATCCTCCGAAACCGCACGCGCAAGCAGGCTTGTCGCGCGGGCGACAACATACACCCCCCCGGACGACGTCGTCCGACCATCCCGTGAATCACCGAATAAAATCGAAGGCCTGCAGATCGTCGAAACTCGATCGGGAAAACGGGCATCGCTCGCCCACCGCCGTACAAGCTGCTCAGCAGACCATTTTGGAGGCTTCGTATGCGTTGCAGAACGCCGGAGGATGTTCGGAAAGCGTCTCCGAAACCCTGCCGGAGAAATCCCCGCACACATAAGCAGTACTCACATACACAAAATGCTGCACACCAGCCATGGCTGCCGCATCAAGCAGTACACGCGTACCATCCACATTCGTCCGCGAAGGATCCCCATCAGAATCAGACTGAAATCGGGTGCTGGCTGCAGAATGAACAATCGTATCCACCCCAGACAAAACCTGCACGTCAAGAGAATCTGGCAACGACCCTTCCACAACCTCCAGCCGACCGCTCGAAAGATGCGCGTCCACATCAACGCCCAGTTCACGCATCAAGGCAGCCAGTCGGACCAGACCATCAGACCGATCACCTCGGATCAGCACGCGCACGACAGCCTCACACCGACCGAGCAACTCCCCGAGCACATAGTGTCCAAGAAACCCGGTAGCGCCAGTCAGCAATAATCGACGTGGTGGCTGCATATCGATCCGCTGGCGACCTAGCCCGCCAGCCCGTTTGCGGCGTCAGCAGCATGCATATCGAGACTTTGCAGGTAGGTAATCGTCAGCCAGATCTGCTCCCGTGTCATCTGATCCCCAAACGCCGGCATCGCACGCGTACTCCCGCCAGGATACTTGATCACATCACCGGAACCACCGGAAATCACCCGAAACCACTTCTTCGGAGCACCACGATGCAGACCAGCCGCAAACCGCTTGCCAGACGTCTTGAAACTCGTCGGAGGATACTGTGGCATCGCGGATGCACCTTTTCCATCCGCATCCACCCCGTGGCACCGGGCACAATGAAGCTTGTACATCACAGCACCACGGCTGACCGCACGCGGATCCTTATGGGCGTCGAACGGATTCTTCGTCATCGCCAAAGTCTCATCGGCGGCAAGAACCTCCTCCAGACTGGACCCACGAAGCTCCGCCATCCAGTGCGCAAAACCCAAACGGGCATCACCATTGACCTTGTTCAACTGATTCACATACCCATCCTCATCCACCGGATCGATCGCAATCTTCAAAGACTGCGGACCCGCACAACTCGCAAGAACCAGCAGAACCATCCCGAACACATACGTCAGAGGCAACCTTCGTAAAAACAGCAGTTTCCCATACACCATCGCGACATCTTCTCCTTAACGACAACCACGCACCAACAACAATTCCAGCCCAAACTGACAAGCACCAACCAGCACGCACAAACCAGCAAACCCAGACCGAATGCTGTTAAAACCCACATGCAGTCAAAACCCACATGCAGTCAAAAATCCTTCGGAATCCTCAAACACTGCTCCAGCAGATGCGGATCGTCAAAATCATATTGATCCCAGTGCAGCAACTGCGTCCCACGCTGACGCGGCTGACCGGCGTTCAACATGCCCGTCGGCGCCATCAGAACCCCCTCCAACCGCTCCGCTCCCCGTACCAGACCGTCAGGACCAAACATACTCGCATATCCATCAGCCACCGCAAGTCGCTCAAGCACACGATAATCCCGCAGCGTATAACGCCGACGATCAAGCACGTTCCGATCCGACAACGCACCACCCTTCAATACACCGTCACTGCCCGTCGCAGCACCACTGTCCATCGCAACGCCGGCAAGCCCGTGATACCCCGCCCGGCTGAAGACCATCGGGCGGGCATCCTCTGCCTCAGATCTCGGCACCGTTTCAGGAACGATCCAGTCAATAAGCCCCTCCTGAGCACGCTCCACGCAAAACCGCTTACCTTCCAGAGGACCACCAAACACGTCGCAGGCAGCTTCCTCAAGACGATCCAGAGGATAGCAGCGATGATAGCATCCGCAGTTCAGAACGGTCTCAAAGATCATCGGACGATCCTCCCCGTCCAGCGTAATGCGCAGCGTAGCCCCCTCAATCCGACCCGCCTCAGGATCAAAAGCCTTCATCTGCGCATGCCTCGGAAACCAGTAAGTATACGTCAACTGAACACGCGGCTGACCGTGAATCCAGGCTGTCTGCCAATAGCAATACACGCTCGGACGCGTCGTATCGATCACAACCTCACTCTTCTCAGACGTCCCCTCCAACCGAACCGTACCAAGCAAATCCGTATCGGGAGCGACATTGGCTACCGTACCCTCCACATATGCGGAAGGATCAAGCCGCTCCTGAACCACCAGCGGAGCATAACGCCGAAGCAGATCGTTCTCATGGGACTCGCCAGCCAGCACAAACGTGCCCGGCTCGTAGACATCGCAATCCTTCCCGCCACGATCCAGCGGACCACGCTCCACTTCGATCATGTCGGAAATCCACGCCAGAATCGCACCATGACCGCGCCGATCCTTGGGGGATTGCATGGCGGCTGAAGATAGATACGCAGCGATCCGATGAAGCTCAACACTGCTCCGGGCAGCCATGACGCGAAGACGAAGCGTCTCATATCGACGCCCCGCCAGCTCCCAGAACCGCGCGCGAACAATCTCCCGGACGCTACCAGCAACCGCACCATCACCTGAGACCGTACCACCGCCTGAAGCCGTACCACCAGCAGCAAACGCACCACCCTCTGTAACCGCACCGCCATCGTCCACCGCACCACCGTTGAAATGACGCGCATACAGCGACTGAATCGTCGACTCCGGCAGACGGTCGATCTCATTGTTGTTCATATACAACGCGAGACCACGCGCAGATTGCAGAACTTCCAGCAGTCCGCGACGAGCAACCTCCCGGTCATCCGTCGCCTCGACCGCCAGCAGCTCGTCAAGAAGAAAATCATCCAACCGCAAACAAGGCCAGTTCCGGACAACGCGCGACGAGGCATTCACACGCCCCGACTGCTCAATCACCCAGGGAACATCGTCCACCAGCAACCGCGGTGCACATCCCATACCAGCCCACATCAGCAGCACCAGCGCAACCACCAGGCAACTGCTCGCACCCCTTCCACGACCCATCAGATTTATCAACCCATTTCATCCAAATGTCAGGATTCAATTTCAGCCAAATGTCAGGACTCAACTTCAGCCAAATGTCAGGATTCAGTTCCCGCAGGAAACAACCGAAACTTCAACCGCATCCGAGAGGACCGCACCACAGGGTCCAATCGCCACAACATGATACACACCAGCGTCAGACGCAGTCGCATCTACAATCGCAAGAAAAAATTCCTCCGCTCCCACCACCGCAACGTCATCCAGGTACCATTGATACGTCGGAAGACCCGTCGCCACAGCAAGCAGCAGGTGAAAATCGCCCTCGCAAACGTCTCCCCCCTCTGCCTGCTTCAAAAACACCGAATCGGTCAACGCCAGCGACGCCGGAAGCGACTCCCGAGCACATCCATCATCATTCGTAATTGTGCAGGTATAAATTCCAGCGTCCGCAACACCCACGCCGGATATCGACAGCGTCGGACCATCCGCACCCGGAATCTCCACCCCATCGAGAGACCACGCATAAGTATCCGCACCCACCCCGGCAGGCGTCACAAAAAACTCAGCCGATTCACCCATACAAATCGCCTGACTGGAGGGATGGGTCTCAAACACCGGAACAGGTCGGACCTCAAGCATGGCAGCCTCAGACTGCATCACTGCACATCCATTGTAAATCAGCACCTGATACGCACCTGCACTCGTCGCAGGAAACACATTCAGCGTGGCATCAACAGCCCCGACGATCGGAACACCGTTCCGATACCACTGATACTGCATAGCATCTCCGTCCGTCAGGACCGAAAACGACGCGACGCCCCCGGAGCAGACCGAAAAGTCCTCTGGCTGCTGTACGATGGCGAACGCGCAATCCCCCGAAAAATACGCCTGAAACCACCCAAAATCCCGCGTATCCACATCCATATCCAGGTCCAGATCAAAACCAAGACAGACGCCGACCGGCGGGACGAATCCCGAGGCAGAACCATCGCCCGTGATACACCCGTCGAAAACCGCGAAGTCGAACAAATCCACATCGCCATCACCGTCCGCATCGCCGACCGGTCCGCATTCATCCGGAACGCCATCGCCATTGAAATCCGGCGACAACCCCGAAGCAATGTCGCATTCGTCCGGAATTCCATTCTCATTGCAATCGTCTTCGCACCCGTCCGGAACACCGTTGCCATTGCAGTCGGAATCACATTCATCCAGAATCCCGTCACCATTGCAATCGGACCCCAGCCCGGACGCAATATCACACTCATCGGGAACAGCGTTGAAATTGCAATCTAAACTACCGCCCAGCGGAATCAGGTCCAGCCGATCAAAAACACCGTTCCCATTGCAATCCACCTGACACTCATCCGGAATCCCGTCCGCTCCGACATCAACGCTCGTACCTGCTGCAATATCACACGCGTCCGGCAGCAGTGACAGATTGCAATCGATATCCCAGCCAGGGGTAAAATCAAACCCCGTCGGACTGGATAAGGATGCGTCCGTTCCCATGACAAAAGATCGCAGAAAATTACCATTTACGACCGAAAATTCATAAATGCGCGTCGTGTTAATATGGAGATGCTGGATGCGGGAACTGGCTTCGTCATGTGAGGGACTGCCACTCGATTCCTCGCTCGCATCACTGCGACTGACAAAGACATTCCCGGTGGGTCCGATCCGAATGCACCAGGGCTGATCCAGCGTCAACGCCACCGATGTCCCACCATTGTTCCACTTGCCCAGAAATGCCCCATTCCGACCGTCATATTCGAGAACTTCACTGGAACCAAAACTCGCCACGAGAAGATTGCCGTCCGGTTTGAAGACCAGTCCAATC
>JAJRYY010000080.1 GCA_024275565.1 Planctomycetota bacterium | reverse complement strand
TGGATCGTGCTATCTTAGATCGCTATAATCATCCGGTATTGCTGGTGATCGGGGTGCGACTTGGTTGCTCCACCGAAAACGACTCCCGACCCCTTAACTGCTGCGACCCCTTAACTGCTGTTCAACTTAGAGCAACCGCTGCCTTTGCTGGATGTCTATCGTGAGCTTGGACCTATGGATAGTGAAGACGCTGTAGATTTCTTTGATTAGATCGGACTGGTATTAACTATGACATCTGTCTACCGTCTAATTGGTGATGCCAACGCGGGATTCAAGACACGTCACGAAGGCAGTGACGTAAGGTCTCAAATTGAAAAGGTTCTCGCGAAAACTGACGATATGGTTGCGATTGATTTTTCAGGTGTCGCAGTAATGACGCCATCGTTTGCTGATGAGTGTTTTGGAAAACTTGCCCAAGAACTTGGTATTGATGAATTCAAAAAGAGAATTCGACTCAGAGGTGCTGATGAGACGATCCGTGTGCTCATGAATTTCGTGCTTTCAGAACGTCTCTCCACCCGAGACAGTTAGTCTCTAACCCAACCTGTCGGAAACTATCATCCGTCTGCCCGTATTGTCCAGTTGGGCAGCGGCGATAGCCTGCCCTACAACGCGTAGACTCGTTGTGAAGCGTGTGGATTGCACATAATCCATACAGCGGAGCCTACTTTCCCCATTGGAAGCCTGTGTCGGGGGTGCCGGGGGCGTTCTTTTCGGCTGCCATGTTTCCGCCGTCGTCTATGAGGTCTTTTCCAATCGAGTAGATTTTGAAGCCGTGTTCGGTTTGCACGATTTTTAACTGCTTGTTCGTGAACGGATCCAAAGGAGCGGATTTAAGATAGTCTGGTACCAGATCTTCGGGGCTGTCTGGCAGTCTGCCCTTGTCACGCCTGAAACGACTCGCGGCGAGGGCTATCTGAGTACATCGCAGGCGAGCGATGCAGGAGGCATGAATCTCCACGACTCGACTGAAGCTTGGCATCAATGTGAAGATGATCTGGTGACTACCGTGTCGCTTGAACATTGAGCCAGCCATGGCTCGCATTCTGCGTTCCACATCTTGCGTCGCTCGAATGATGGACATTGGATCGTCTGCGGCCTGTACAAGCTCGTTGTAGAACTCGATCCCGTTTACCTGGTTCGTGCGGATTTGCGTATAGGACATGGGGAGGAACTCTCCATTCGTCATCATAATGTCTGACCATGAGAATCTTCCTGCTGCAAGACCATCACAAATCCCAACAAATGTAGCTCTCTCCGCCTGAATACTGGTTTTCAAGCTACGTTGCTTCAGCCGAGCCTCTATCACTTCTTCGAGCTTCCGCGCGTTTGTTTCGTCCAGTTCTGACAATTGCGACAGTATCTCAATAGATTTTATGATCTCGATATCGAGGGAGAGCTGCACCAGTCGGCAGATGAGGGTCGGTTCCGATTGAATCGTTTCGGCGAGTTTGGCCTGCATTTTAATGGCTTTGACTGCGCGTTCGATATCGTTGTCACGGACGGCGATGAGCGTTTCCAACTGAAGTAGTCTGCCTGCCAGCCGCCAGGGTTTCAGGCTTGGTAACATCATTGAAAAAGGATTGGCTTCCCCGACATCATAGGAGACTGACAGTCTTCCGCCCTCCGATTTTTCGAGTTCATGCAGGGAGTTCAGCAGGTCTGAGTGTGAGGCCAGGAACGCTCGGGATTTCTCCAGCGTGGCGTCATGCTCAGAAGAGTGGAAATCCGGAATGGTGAGCGTCTTGTCCATGTAGTAGATGCCTTCTGCTTCGCCGAACTCCAGCGCCTCAAGCTCCTTCTTGAGTCGTGTGATGATTAGTGCCCCGTTCTGCTCTGGGGATATCACTGGCCTGAGTTGCTCAATCTCTTTTAGCGTGATCGGTTCACCGGCTGCCCGAAGCTTGACCGCGTGTTTATGCCACGAGGCGTCGGCTGCCTTGCGGGAGAGTTGTGAATACACAAACACAGCGGCGATTCCAAGCCCTGCCAGTGAGATGACACAAAGGACGCTGGTCCAGGTCATTTTGCGCATTGCGTGTTCGTCCTCCACGTCGGTTGGGATTCTACATTGGCTTGACCACAGAGCGTCATTATTACCGCATGTACTCCTACGATCCAAGCAGAAATCGCGATTTTCGGGGTGGGGGTTGTGGAGCGGCTGGTGATAGCCTGCCGTACAGGGCGTTGGCCCGGGGTGTAGCGGATGGGGTTGTAGATGGTCCGCACAGCGGACCCTACACTCCGGAAAACACTGGCGGGCAAGCCGCCAGTGGCACCCTGCCCGTTTTCGGGACAGACCCTACATTGCCAAATGGATGGTGAAGGTTGTTCCTGTGGGGGAGCTTTTTAGTTCTATTCTGCCGCCGATTTCGTGGACGATTTGTCGGGAGGCTGCCAGACCCAGTCCTGTTCCGCCGTGTCCTTTGGAGGAGTAGAAAGCGTCGAAGATGCGTTCGCGATCTTCCTCTGCGATGCCCGGGCCGTTGTCTATGATGTCGATGCAGACCTCTTTTGCGGAATCGTCCTGACGTGTTGCGATTTTGATGCGGCCTGTATCGGGTGCTACTGCATCGATGGCATTGATGACGATGTTTGTCAGGACCTGATGTATGCCGTCCATATCGAGCGGGATGGGGGGTAACTCACCGAGGTCCGTCTCCAGAACAGCCCCCTTGTCGCCTATCTGTCTCTCGACGAGTGGTAAGACGTCTCCGATGATATCGTTGAGGAGCGCGGTTTCGATGTAGGGTTCGCGTTCCTTGCTGAATGTGAGCATGTTTGTCGCGAGGCGGTAGGTGCGTTCGAGGTTTCGCTGGACGATCTGCCATCCTGTCGAAACGCGGTCCATGTTCTCATTCTGGATACCCATTTCGATTACGTCTGATCCGCTGCGCATGCCTTGCAGAATATTGCGGATGTCGTGTGAGAGGTGGGCGACGGTTTCGCCCACGGCTGCGAGTCGTTCCTGCTTCATGCGTGACTGGATGAGTTTTGCATTTTCGATGGCGAGACCTGCGAGTTTTCCGATGGCTGTTGCGAGGAGGAGTTGCTGGTGTGTGTATGTGTGGAGCGCCATGTTGCAGTCGAGATGTATCACGCCCGCGACTTCGTCGTGCGTGAGGATGGGGACACAGATGACGCTTGTGAGGCCTAGTTGATGGATGCTTGCGTCCTTGTTTGTGCCACCGAATCGTGTATCGGTTTGTGCGTTCGTGCAGAGTACGCCCTGCCGGGTTTCCATGACGTGGTTGACGATTCTGCGTGAGAGTGATTTTGAGCGGTGCCTTACGGACCTTGCCCGGTATCTTGCGACCTGCGGGATCCACTTTCCTGAAGCGTCATCGCGCATCATGACGAATAGCCGGTCGGCTGCTATGTGGTCGAAGATGATATCTGCCATTGCTTCAAGGAATGCTTCTGGTTCTGCGAATGCTCCCAGAGACTCTGCCAGGAGGTACATGATTTTCCATGAATGGACAGCGTCGGAGGTTTCCGGACTTGCGAGGATGACACTTTCCTCGCCGGCGGACGCACTTGCGAGGATGGATGAATCGAAACCATCTCCGTCAGGGAGGAGTTCTACCGGGGGTGGTGTGTCGTTTGCAGATGTGCGTTGTCGGCGTTGTTTCGTGCCCCGGTGCTTTCTGGTGCTTCGCCGGTGCCTGACGTTGTCCTCGCCGAAGACCATGAGCGTGGACCCGAGTCGTATGCGATCGCCGTGTTTGATGGTGGTTGGCTGATCGATGCGATTTCCGTTGACGTATGTACCGTTTGAGCTTTGGTCGTCCTCTATGATCCATCCCCCGTTTTCGCTTCTGAGGATGGCGTGTCTTCGTGAGATGGAGTTATCGGTCAGTGGCACCTGCTCGGACTTTCGACCGAGGACAGCTGGGTATTGGCTGGGCTTGTAAGTATGCCCTTTGTCCGGACCCTGGACGACGAAAAGCGTTGGCAATGGTGCTACTTTCTCGGTCCTTTGTGTAGACCGTGTTGTACTCTGGACGCGCACTTTAGACACTTGTTGATGTGTCCCCCCCCGAGAGTGTCCAGCTGCATCCACTCATCAGCCGCATTGTGATCGCCCCAAGTGGCGGCGACAATCTGCCTCCCCCCCCCTGCACTGATCTGGATCCCGCTCCTGCACTGATCTCCCTGCCGCTCCTGCACTATGGGAATTGTATGATATTGACGGAATGTGTGTCAATTTGATTGGTGGTATCGCGTTGAAAGCGTCTCCAGAGGCCACTCCGTCTGGTTGCTGGCGTGGTTATCGGTCTCCTGAGCGTGTATCCCTGTTGAGATTTGAAGTCCGGGTTGCTTCGGACCGATCCAGTTACAGTCGATTCGTCTCTCAGGAAACATCCGGTGGAAAGGTAACGGTGAACAATGTCTAACGGTCCTCGAAGCCTGCAGTCCTTGCACGCGTCAAAGGGAACGGACGTGCGTCGAGCGCCACGTCAGAACAAGCAGGAGCGTGATCTTGATGCTTTGCTTTCCGCAAATGAGCTGCTGGAAGGTGACAGGTCGGAATATCAGTCCCGCGCTGAGGTATCCCCGATCGACGCATTGCGTGAGCGGTTTTTGCTTGAATTTGTGCCCATCGTTGAGGAGCTGGACTCGCGCTACGCTGAGCGTGGTATTTCCGTGGTGATTGATGTTTCGGATTTTCTTGGCGGGGGTCGATCGATCGTGATCGAGATTACACACAATCACAACCGGCACCGGGTGGAGGGTACTGTGGTTGATGGTGCGATTGCTTTTACCGAGTCCCGCTTTCTGGAGAATGTGCCCGGAACGGTCACCAGTGGTCCTCGGCTGCGTACCCGTGAGCTGAACGATGCGATCTTCCGGGAATTCGTGTATGAGCGGATGATTCAACTGGTGAAGGCTGGTGCTGAATCGAAGCGATGATGCTTGCGTGATTGCTTATCTCGAAATGCCCTGATCGATGCCCTCGTCGTACTCCAGATTCATGAAATCCGGTGGGTTTTCGCGGAATTCCGCCATACCGGGTGGTTCTGGGAATGCGCGTTTTGGATCCAGGGGGGGATCGTTTGTTGCACACAATTCGATGAAGACATCTGCGAGTCTGTCCCAGACGATCTGCCTTGTTGACCAGAAGACCTCCGGAAAAGCTGCTCTAAAGCGTGCGTCGCCGAGGAACTTCCACAATCGGACTTTGTGCACGGTCGGAATGTGCGGAAGCCCCATGAATGAGTAGGTCGCATCCGCGTACATCAGTGGCAGGGGCGAGAGCTGTTGCCTTCGGACCTTCCCGACGGTGACGGTGGTATCTTTCGAGTAGACAACCCATCCTGTTTTTGCCCAGACGACTGCTCCCTGGGCTCGCTCTATTTCTCCCACGCTTAACCATTTTAAGGATCGTTGCAGCCACGCCCCAACGGTCATGTTTGCCGTTTTGAAGCTGTTCAGGTCGTCGAGAAAGTCACGCATGACGAATTGCTGGAGCGGTTGCTGGTAGAGCTTTTTCGGTGATCCGTCATCATTTCGGATGTATTTTCTGAGGTATTCGTAGAGTTCCTGAGCGAGTTCGAGGTTTTCGGTACCTCCCTCGGTGTACAGCTGGCGGATTCCGTCTGAGATGAAATTGACGTGTCCGCTTCTGTAGTTTGGCCCGGACGTTCCCTCGACGAATCGTGGGTCGTCCTGGAATTGAGCTTTGCCGAATTCGAGATAGGCTTCGTGCAGATTTCGGATGAAGCGTGAATCCGGGAGCAATTCGATGTAGGAATTTTTTGGGATGTCGAAATCCGGTTCGAGGATCATTCGGCCACGTTTGATGGTGAGCGCCAATCCGAAAAAGACGTAGCGTACGGTGTTCATGGAATCGACGTCGTCGATGTTGAGCCTGCCCCTTGTGACCATGTCTCCCTTGCTCGACCAGTACAGCGCGAGGGTATATGGCAGTCGCCAGTCGAGCGGGCCGAATTCTACCATGAGCTGCATCATCCACTCGGGATCCATATGCAGTTCATCCCGCAAAATGCGGTGTCGCAATGATGCCAGCAATCTGCCCAATGGTTCTGCATTATCGGGATTGGAGAGTAGTTCCAGGCGGGCTTCGTGGTTTGTGCGTTCGGTGTATTCGTCCAGATTTTTGAGAAGCTGCGAGACCTGGATCTGAGATCTGAGGTAGCGTGCGTTGAATTCGAGAAACATGAGGTCCGGTTCAAGTCCCAGTTCCGCCATCGCATCGACCAGTCTTGCTACCTCTGGATCGGTATCGATCAGTTTATCCACATCGGGCGAGGCGAGTGCGATCTCTTCGATTGGGCGAATCACCGCGTCCACGTCTACGCCCACGGGTGGTGGACCCAGGATGCGTTCCATTTCAACGGCAACTTCTTTTTTGTAATGCCAATGTTGATCGTCGAGGAAATCTCCGACTTTGTTCCAATAGAGGTATGCCAGTTCGAGGTACAATCCGATCGATTTTGGATTGATCGGGATCCCCTCGTCCCGGAGCAGGGTGATGCCGCGTTTGACCCAGAACCATCGACCTTCCGGCGTGTACTGGGCGACGCTGACGTTGAAAGCGAGGTTCCAGGATGCGAATTTCCAGACCGACGGGAAGCGTGGGGAGAGCTTGCAGATCAGTGAGGTCAGCTCCTGAAGTTCGTAGTATTTGTCCTCGTTTTTGAGGTTTTCCAGCCGCATGAAAGCGATATCGATGGCGAGTGCGCGGAAGGTTCCCATTTTTGAGAGGAGGGCGATTTCCGGAGGAAGCCCCCTGGTGGAATCCTGGTCGACGGTCATCTGGTTCTCAAGTCGCATCTGATCGATGGGTTTGATCAGGAATGAGGCTGCTGCGACCGCGCACACTGCAGCCAGTGCGGCTACGATCTGAACACTTCGTTCGCGCCGTTTTGCTTCCTCACGCCGGACGAGGTATTCGGGTGTCTGAGATTGTTGGCTGATGGACATCGGTCATGTGTCTCTTGCGTGTCGGTTGACGGGATTCCCAGCCATGGTGCTGTTGTTGGTGCTTCGATGGATCGCAGATTTGATGGTGTGTATCACACGGACACCTCCGCGACTTCGCGTCGCTGGAACAGGATGCAGGCGATCAGCAGGATGACGGTTGTGTAGATGAATACCAGGGTAGCGGCTGCATCGAGAACCCATCTCAAGGTCACGTTGCGTCCGTTTACGAGGAGATCGGTACCGTCGTATTTCGAGAAATCGGGTACGACCATGTAGCACACTGTATAGACGAAACGAGAGAGTTGCCTGAGTATTCCGAGTACTTCCTCGTCGTAGAACCACTGGATGGCGTCTCCAAGATAGCCTGACATTGAGGCGAGGATGAGGAACGAAAATGTGACGAGGCATGCCACGGGGAAAGAGAACACGCAGACGCAGAGTATTGAGATGGCAGCCACCAGCATGAGCTTGCAGAATGTCATGGCCAACAATCTGAGAAGGTTTCCTCCGAACGTACCGACGGTGAACAGCACCTGTACATCATCGTTTGTGGCGAATGTAATCACGTTGTGGAACTGTGGTTCGGTCGGGAAGGGGTTCCTGTTCAGCAGTTTTACCTGCAGCGTGTGGTCTGCTGCCACTGCGTCGGTTGGTACATTGATGACGTGGTGTCTGTTGATGACGTCGCGGCGGGAGCGGTGGTAGAGTGCGGTTCCCTTGTCCGGATCCCCGATTTCCCATTCACAGCGCAGGACTTCGTCTGGGGGGTAGTTGTAGACGATGGCTTTGTATCGGATCTGGAGGAATGTGTCCTTTCCACGCACACAACGGATGTTCTCGAAATCGAACACCCGCCCCTCCATGGGTACGATGGTCCGCCAGCGCGATTCCGCTTCCATCGTCATGCGTTTTTTCTCGGTATTGGCGTCCGGAAGCGTCGCGTAGAAACCCTCTTCTCGTCGTTTTTCAAACTGGGCTGATGCGAAGGCAGCGAAATTGGGCATTTTGAAAGATGTGGCGTGTCGAGCGACGAGTACTTCGTCCTTGAGACGTCGCTCGTCGAACTCATTACGCGGAGCCATGCCAGCCATAACCTGCACGGCTGCATAGATGCCAACCCCCGCAAAGGTCAGCAGGACTGCGTTGAGTGCGACAATTCCAAGCCACTTGCCAATGACATATTGCCATCTCGGAATCGGCTTGGCGATGAGGATGAGGATCTGCTTCTGGACCATTTCATCGGATAGCGACCGCGACAGAAAGACGGTCAGCAACAGAAGTATGAGCGATACAAGGCGTATCGAGATGGACAGGAATGACTGCACAGACGAACTGACCGATTCCTCAGACTGGACCGAAAACGGTAGCCCAACCACGATACACAACACGATTCCCATGAACACCAGCGCAACGTTCATGCGGATGCCTTCGGAAACCGTGTGCCTTGCTATGGCGTAGATTCTACCCACAATCGTACACCTTCATGTCATAGAGGGTCTGAACGAGTCTACTCACTGTCCTTCCGCTTACCCTTGTTTAGCAGTCCTTCGATGACAGATCTGTCTGCGGCGGAGGTTTTCTGCTTACGATCGGTCACATCCGCCTGCGAATCGATCACTGGTGCATCAGTCGGTTCATGCTCAACTGGCCTGGATTCTGAGGTATTGGCCTGCGTTGGCTGGGCGTGTCCTGTTTGCGCCTGTTCTGTTTGCGCCTGTGCTCTTGGTTGCGTCTGTTCTGGTTGCGTCTGTTTTGGCTGGGCGTGTCCTGGTTGGGTCTTTTTCGTGGTCAGCTGATCGATGAGGCCTCTGCGGGCTTGCTTTTCAGCTTCCAGATGCGTCGGTTCGGGGGTCGCTATGGGTTAAGTCCGAGTGCTGGACGCGGCGGCTGAGACGAGCGATGAGACAACATCTTCCGCGCGTTCTGTGGTGCCCAGGAAGTCCGGGAGTGCGCCCCCTGCCTGTGCTCCTGCGCTGTGGATGTTTGACGCCTGGGCGCTTTCGACTGTTTTCAGGAAAAAGTTTTCCAGTCGATCTGTCGGACTTCCGACCTGGACTGCGCAGTTCGGTTCCATTTCTCTAATGACCGATTCGACGCGTTCGATCGTTTCGGGTCTGAGCTTGTCGGCGAGAATCTGAGTGCGATCTTCCTGGCTGAGCAGGTCATCGACCGTACCCTCTGCCTGCACCTGTCCACCGTAAAGAATGCAGACCCGGTCACAAATATCTTCAACATCCGCCAGCAGATGACTTGAGAGGAGGACGGTTTTTCCTTTCTCACCCAGCTCGCGGATAACATCCTTGATCTGTCGCATGCCAATCGGGTCCAGCCCGGCGGTCGGTTCGTCGAGGATGAGGAATTCCGGATCGTTGATCAGCGCCTGTGCCAACCCGATGCGGCGTGCCATACCCTTGGAATATTCTCCAATGCGGCGGCGGGCCTCTCTTTTCAGGCCGACCATCTCGAGGAGCTTTTCGGTTCGCTCAGCACGAAGCCTGGGGTGGAGCTTGAACAGACGTCCGTATAGATCGAGCGTTTCGCGGGCGTTGAGAAATCGATACAAATGGGACTCTTCCGGTAAGAATCCGATCCGCCCTTTCACCTCAACATCCGTCGGTGGGCGCCCGAACACGGATATCCGGCCCCGACTCGGATACAACAAGCCCAGCAGCATTTTGATGGTTGTACTCTTGCCGGAACCGTTGGGGCCCAGCAGTCCGAAAACCTCGCCCCGACGAATCTCCAGATTCAGATCGCGGACCGCCATCACCCGATCTCGTCGCCAGAAGTCCTTGAATGTCTTCGTCAGCCCAACGGTCTGAACAACCGAGCTTGCTCCATCACTTGCGGACACCATCACTCAAGCTCACCCCCAGTGATCAGGTGCGTGGAGTGCTGATGTCCTCCACCACCGCTCAAAAGCGGGCCCGCTGTTGTGGCATGGAGACGGTTCGGATCCGGGCTGAACTGCACGCGCACCTGCGTCCCGGGCGAACGATACATCTTGGTGACGCCCGCCGACGCGAACAGCCTCGCCTTCGCCTGCTCCCACAATCGGGTCCGAAGTAGTTCCGGCTGGGTCAGGAATTCGTCAAGCAGGGAACGGTACTCCTCCAGGTCCGCACGCATGCCCTGAACCACCGATGTGTAATATCCCTTGGAACCGCGGATCATGCTGCCTGAGGCTCCGCTGGCTTCGAATTCGATGATCTCTGCAATTTCAGATTCGATGCGTACCACTTCTGATTCGTCTTTGTCGATTTCAGCTTTTTCCAGATCGTCCAGCAGCTCGATGAGTCGTCCATGGACCGCACCTGCGACCTGATTCAGGGTTTCCGTCGCTTTTTTCTCCGCCTCTCGGATTGCGGTTCGTTTCCTGTTTTCAGCCTTGATCACCCGGTCGAACGATGCCCTTGTCTGAATCGGCGGCGTCGATTCCGGAATCTCCACCGCTTCCACAGCTATCCCTGCTTGCAGACGGTCAAGTTCATCGTTGATTCGAACACGCACCAGATCACGCAAATCGCTCAGCCGCTTCCGCGTGACATCCTCCGTCGAAAAACCGGCGGCGACATGGATCGCAGCGTTTTCAAGAATTTTCTTAATCACCACTTCCGGTTTGCCCGCGAACGCGTCTGCCACATTCGAAACATAGCGCTTCATGTCATCGATACGATAGACGACTTTCCACCGGACATGCACCAGTCCACGGTCAGCCGTCAACAACGCACCATCACGCGCAGGGTGCAACCCACCTCGTCGCTGAATCGAACTCAGGGGTAAACCTTGCTCCTCAGCACGCAAATGCAACCAGTGGCTGTCGATGTCGAGCGTGGTACTCTGCTTGACCGGAATCTTGACGATTTCGTCGATGGGTTCAGGAAAAGCAAGGTAGAAACCAGCCTGGCGAATCTCACCTGTCGGCTGACCCAGGCGAAGCACGATCGCCTGCTCGTTTTGCTCGACGACGAACGATCCCGAAGCAAAAAACAAAATGACCAGAACCACAATCCCAAACTTCAGGATGCGAAAACTCGTTCTCAGCGCATCGGCCAGTGACTGCTGCGCAGGGTCCATGGGCGTCTCAGCCACATGCAGAGACCGGTGCGGATGCGATTCGCTGGTTGGCTTATCACTCATGAACCACTCCCCTGTCCCCGGACCACCTTCAATGCCGAGGAAGATTCATCGCCACGCTTTGCCCCTGCAGCATCGCCCGACGGATGACTGCTTTCGATGGGTTTTCCGAGAAAAAGATCGACGGGTGATTGCGTCGTATCCATGATGACAATGGTGTCCTGGCTGTAGGCGGACTGCATCGTTTCCAGCTTGTCGAGGTAGATGCGAAGTTCGGGATGCTCGCTGAAGCTGGAGTAAATCTCACTCACGATCCGATCACCTTCACTTCGGATCTGGTCAGATTTACGCTGTGCGACCGACATGATCCGCTCGCTGGCAGCCGCTGCATTGGCGACAATCTGCTGAGCCTTCGCCTCGCCCTCAGCCTTGTAATTGTCGGCTTTGTTCTGCTCATTTTTCTTCATGCTCTCGAAGATCGCCTCCGTGACAGACTGCGGGAGCGTCAACTTGGTAATCCCGAAATACTTGATATCAACCCCGTGAGAAGCAAGCCACTGTGCACGCACCGGATCCATGATCTCTTTCTCGATCTGACGCAGCTTCCGCTCGTCTGCGTCGGTGGAGACGAAATTCGAGAAGTCGTAACGACCCACAACAGCTTTTTTCTGCGACCGGATCGCACTTCTGAGCGCCTCCGCACCATCGGCCACACCGTCGGAAAACCGCTCATGAAACAGATATGGATCCTCGATGGTCCACAGCGCTGTCGTCGCGATAATCACATTCTTGCTGTCGGCTGTGATGGTCTCCTCCGTCCGGTCATCCAGATGGCGGATTCGCTTGTCATACTTCACCACGCTCTGGATAGGCCAAGGCCACTTGGCGTACAACCCAGGTTCGGTGATCACACCGTTTTCGGGTGCGTTTCCAAATGTTTTCTTGATCGCAACTTCTGTAAACCGGACCTGGAAGGTACACATGTAAAACACGAGCACGAGTACTACCAGTGCCGCCGCGAGCATCGTCGGGAGATTCCGCATGGCCGACTGTCTCTCCTATCTGAACAAAAAATCCGATCTAACCAATCACCAATCATTCCACAGACGCCCCAAAGACGCCCCACAGACGACGAAGAAACGACTAATGCTCCTCGGCACCCGGTAGTCCAGGCGCCGTCAAATCGAGCGACGCCTTACCCTGAGAATTCCATTCCACAATAACATTCGACGGATCACCCGTCACGACCACCTTACGGACACGACCCAGAATATCGCCAAGCACCGCCAGATAGCGACGCGCTTTGAACAACTCCCCGGACGCCTCAAATGCAACCGTATCAGCTCCATACTGAAGGAGCTTCGTTTCCGCGGCGCGAATGCGCGCAGATCGATCCGCCTGAGCAGCCGCAATCACAAACGATACCTGACCACTGGCTGGCTGCATTCCAAGCGATTTGTTTCCGAACATCAAATCCTGAACCCGCGCCTCAGCCACCTTCAACAATTCAGCCGCCGCGAGCGATTCAGACGCAGCCTCACTCGGGTCCGCCCCACGCGCCTCCATGTTCAAACGATCCACCTCCTGGATCGCATGGTCCAACGCCTCGGCTCGTGCGGAACTCCCGGCTGCAAGCGTCAACAGTCGCCGTGCTGCACCACGGGCTCCCTCGATGGTCGCTGATTTCTGAATCTCAGCAGCCACCACCCCCTGAAACGTTCTCGCCACTTCGCTCTGAGACGGGGGATGAACATCCTGTAGCATCACATTGGTCAGCCGAACCCCAAGCTGCAGATCATCGAAACGCTTCTGCAGAACAGTTTGCATCTGAGGCCCAAAGTCGATCCGACCCACGCCCATCAAGGATGTCGCGTCCACGCCGGCTGCATAGTCCGCAAGCTCCTGATACGCAATGGATTCAAGTACCCGCTCGGGATCCAGATACCGATACTCAAAGTCATAAATATTCTTTATTTCATATTCAATCTGAACCGAGATCATGAGCAGACTGACACTGACACTCCGGGAGCGTCTCGGTGCATCCGAATCCGTACCACCGCCCTGCTCAAGTGTGACCGAATCGCCATATGGACTGGCGACAACCGTCAGCATCTCTTTATTGAAGGCGTGCTCTTCCGTCCATAGAATCGGGTGCGACGCAGTATTGATCCCATCGTCATGGTGACCATGGTCATCTTCATCACCTTCGTCTTCGTGCTCTGCTTCATGCAGATCACCTATCGTCAGCGTACGGAGCGTATCCACACGCGTACGCACCGTTTGATCGATAGGCCAAGGCCATTTCAAGTGAAGACCAGGAGACAGCGGCGTCGATTCAGCCTGCACCAGTCGCCCAAATCGCTCAGTATACGCCTCTTCATCCACATCGATGACCACGATTCCGGACAAAAGCACCAGCACGCAGGCTGTCATTGCGGTCAACGGAAAGACCGACCGCTGAATCAACCGGTAGACCCAGGTACCACTGACTTCGAACCCGAACTGATAGTTGGCGGTCTCTGCGATCGAACGAACCACACCACCAGGTTCTCCGAACAGACCAAGCAACCGACTGTCAAACGCAGGACGTACCTCTTCACCACTGTGACGCGGGCGATAAAACTCCAGAATGAAATTCGCCACCAGCTCAGCACCAAGCAGGAACATCATCCCACGCACCGCATAAGCAGCCACCGGTTCCGCCCAGACAGAAGCAGCCTCACTCCCAGACACCGCAAACGCCACAATCAACAGCGTGGCAGAGAGGGCATTGCCAATCAGATAGCTCCCGCCAGCCCGCAAAAGCTGCCAGTGCGGTTGACGCGACATCCCAATGACGTAGCGGGCGTAGACAGAACTCACAAATGCGACCGCTCCCGCAAACAGGAGTGGTGGGAAATGATCCCCCGATCGTTGCCAGATGTCAGAATCAACCGCCTCGCCAAGAGGCCAACGCCAGAACACGAACGTTCCCAGGACGTGATAGACAGCCAGTATGATGGTTACAAATGGGAGTACAAATTTGTAAGTCCAGCTTAACCTGCGGCGTGCGAGAAGCTGCGTCTCATTCTCAACATCGAAAATATTCGTCGCCAGACCAGCCTTCTGGGTCTGCTTCAGGGATTCGGTCTCAAGGTCCTCGATACGGGACTGACGCCGCTGCGTATACACCAGGAAGAGGGCAACCCAGATGAGTACGCCGCCAAGAAGGTGTCGCGATAACGCAAGAACTGCGTCAGACCCAAACCACAAACCAACCCACAGGGCTGTCCCAAACAGCGATAGCTGGATCAGAAATCCGAAGATACTGACAACCTGAGCCCGCCGTTCGAGGGAAATCGTCGTGTTGCTCATCTCATCCGTCCCAACGTACAAACCAGTCCGAAACACAGAATGCCGAAAACCCTGCAACCAGAACCCCGGAAAATCGACCCGTACGAAATTCTACGAAAAAAGCGCCGAACCCGGACAGGTCCGGCAACGTTAGTATTCCTGTTGCCACTGCCACGCACAGTCAGCCTGCTCAGCAAGGCGTGTTTGTCACGCGACGGCGGGAGCGTACAATAAAGCCCGCCAAGTGCCAAGCGCAGCAAGCCGGACGCAGGCAGCCGGAGAGCAGGCAGCCGGAGAGCAGGCAGCCGGAGAGCAGGCAGAAGAGTGCCGAATGAAGGCAGCAGGCGTTTGCCTGACGAAAATCGCACCAGAAAACCAAAATCGTACAAATTCAGGATACCCCGTCCAATGCTGACAAGCCTTATCGCGATCGCAAAAAACACGTTCCTCGAAACGATCAGACAGCCCATTTATGGCGTTTTACTGCTCGTAACGGCGTTTTTGCTCATTATGAACATCTTCCTCGCCGGCTACACGCTCGACGACGACAACAAACTTCTCCTCGACCTCGGTCTATCTACGATGTTACTCTCCGGTTTGTTCTTGGCAGCTTTCTCAGCCACAGGCGTCCTCACGCGAGAGATCGAAAACAAGACCGTCCTCACCATCATCAGCAAGCCCGTCAGCCGACCCCTCTTCCTCGCAGGGAAGTACCTCGGGCTGATCACCGCTCAAAGCGTCGCATTTTACCTATCTTTCCTAATTTTCATCCTCTGCATGCACCACAGGGTCCTCCAGTACTCCGCCGACCCCTTCGATTGGCCTGCCATCACGCTCGGGCTGGGTTCCGCCATACTCGGTCTCGCCCTGGCTGCGGCGGCGAACTTCTTCTACGGCAAGGATTTCTCCTCAACCGCCGTCGCATTCGTCCTGCCCCTCCTCACCATCGGAACCCTGGCAACTGCATGTTTCGACAGAGAATTCAACCTCGCGCCCTTTGCCCGTACATTCGCCGGTGGACAACTTCTCATCGCCGCAGGCCTGCTGTTTTTGGCCATCATGATAGTCGCAGCCGTCGCGCTGGCGGTGTCAACACGATTCGGACAGGTCCCAACGCTGATGGCCTGCACCACCGTCCTCATGGCAGGATTCACGTCAGACTGGATTTTTGGTCAACATCGGGACGACTCGATCTTGTCAGCCATACTCTACAAAATCATTCCAAACATCAATTTCTTCTGGACCGCAGATGCAATGACCGCGGAAATAGATGTACCCTTCTCATACATGATCTCCACAGGTGCGTACGCATTCCTGCACATATCCGCCGCACTGCTGATAGGAGTCGCCTTGTTCCAGCGACGCGAAGTAGGATGACAGAAAGGCGGGATGACAGGAAAGTGGAATGACAGGATGTGGGATGACAGGAAAGTGGGATGACTGCCTGTCCAGACTCACCGACCCAGGCAGATAGATTTTCGCGGAATTGATACAGGAACACCGGAATTCTCTCCACAAATTCCGAATGTCCGGGTATTATGGGACCCGGGTGCAAAGGCGAGCCGAACACGCCAAGCCCCCGACAACATGTGGTCAGAAAGTAACATGTGGTCTGGAAAGTAACATGTGGTCAGGAAAGTAACATGTGGTCAGGTAGATAACATGTATCGTTTTCGATGGGGTCAACTTTCATCAGAAGGGGAGTTCCTATGCACAAGATGTCTATAAACCGCGATCGATCGCGGGGTTCACTTTGGATCATGTCACGCTGCACAGCCATGGCCGCGATGCTTACCATCGGCCTGATGGGCGGACTGCCCACGCAATCCATGGCTGGCCAGCACGCAATCGGTGTCGATCCTGGCGCTTGCTGCCTGCCGGATGGCGTATGCAAGGTACTGGTCTTTGTAGAATGCCTGGAAAACGGCGGAATACCCCGCGCACCCGGGACTGGATGCACAGATGCAACCTGCGTGGATCAGCCGACGCATGCCTGCTGCATGAGCGACGGAACGTGTGCAGATCTCTCGGTGATCGAGTGTTTTCTTGAGGGCGGTCGCCCACAGGGGCCCAGTTCGTCCTGCGAAACGGCAGATTGCGGGGGTGGTCATCCAACAGGCGCCTGTTGCCTCCCCGACGGAACATGTGCAGATCTTTCACTGGCAGAATGCCTCGCAGAGCACGGCCAACCACGCGGCCCACACAGCTCCTGCAATGACACCCTGGAATGCCCCGACTTCACAGGTGCATGCTGCCTCGGCGAAGGAGAGTGCGCAGAACTCGAAACGCTGAAATGTGTCTCAGCCGGTGGCATCCCGCGCGGTCCTGGATCTATCTGCACCGACGCATCCTGCACCCCTCCAACGGGAGCATGTTGCTTTGGAAACGGAGAATGTGCAGAACTCTCAACACTGACGTGCCTGGAAAAAGATGGACGACCGCAACCCCCCAATTCCACCTGTGACAGTGCATCCTGCTCAATACCGACCGGTGCGTGCTGCTTCACGGATGGTTCCTGCGAATCACTGCCGCTGATGGCATGCTTCGAGGCTGGTGGTCATCCGCGACCACCGGGAAGCGACTGCGATGACTCTGGTTGTCCCACATTCCCGCTCCGGGCATGCTGTTTTGACGACGGCAGTTGTGCAGACCTGACCATGTTTGAATGCTACGATATGAACGGCAACCCAGGTGCACATCTCAGCTCCTGCGATGCCGGTGCATGCCAACCCCCGCCCACACACCCCTGTTGCCTGCCCGATGGCGGTTGTCTCGATCTGGCAGTCGGAGCATGCTTCAATGAGGGTGGCATCCCGGGTCCGCCGAATGCCACATGTGGTACATTTGAATGCTTCGGATCCCCCATGACTGCATGTTGCTTTGACAATAGGATATGTGCAGACATGCCCCTGAGCGCCTGCGAAAGCGCCGGTGGACAACCCGCAGGTCCGGGTTCGTCATGCGAATTGAACGATTGCGGCCCGCCTGACACAACAGCATGTTGTTTCGATGACGGAACCTGCTCAGATCTGCCAATGTTCGTATGCTTCAATGAAGGCGGAATGCCAGCCGGTCCGGGATCGTCATGCGACACCGTCGATTGCCTCCCACCAGACACTTCTGCATGCTGCTTCGATGACGGAACCTGCTTCGATCTGCCCATGTTTGCCTGCTTCAACGAGGGCGGAATGCCCGGGTTCCCTGGATCGACCTGCGACACCACCACCTGTGGTGGCCAGCAGGCTGTTGCATGCTGCCTCCCAACGGGATCGTGTGCGATGCTACCCCTTTCCGCCTGCGTGAATGAAGGCGGAATGCCCCAACCCCCAGGAACCACATGCAACTCCGCCGTCTGTGACGGTGGTGCTCAGATCATCGCCTGCTGTGCAGGTCCGGACCTTGGCTGTCTCGACCTGACCTTTGAAGAATGCCATCTCGAAGGCGGACTCCCGCTCGGACCGGGCAGCAGTTGTGATGTCGACATCTGCCCCACACCGCCAGCCAGCGCATGCTGCCTCCCCAACGGATCATGCGTCGAAACAGACCCAATGGACTGTCTCAACAACGGCGGAATCCCCTCTCCGCCAGGTTCGATATGTACCGATGCAACGTGCGGTGGGGGTGGTGGCAATACCACAGCATGCTGCCTGCCTGACGGAACCTGCGCCGATCTCGGTTTCCAGACATGCTTCATGCAGGGTGGATTCCCATCCGGACCGGCATCACAGTGTGCAACAGCGACATGCCCCGGTTCCAACACGGGTGCGTGCTGTTTCTCCGATGGAACATGTGCAGATCTATCGCTCATCTCATGCGTGATGGATGGCGGCATGCCCAATCCTCCGGGAAGCTCGTGCGACACCGCAACATGCGCCATGGGCAAATAGCTCGGCAAATAGCTCAACGGGAATCCGGATCGTAAGTTGGATTCCCCTCACACATGAAAACCTCGAATGGGTCACCACTCGCCACCGCGGCGGGGGTGACCCTTTCTTCTTGATCCAATGTCAACAGGCTTCAACAGGCAGAAAAGGAAGGGTGAGGTGGCCGGACGCACCACCGGTCAAATCACAACGAAATCATCAAGTCACAACGAAATCATCGGGGGGAACGATCGCGACCGGGGAATAACACCAGCAGCGCGGGCAACAGCAGAAAGGTCGCAAGCAGACATCCGAACAGACTCGTAACCAGCAGGATCCCGAGGCGGGCATTGGCGGGTACTTGCGAAAAAATCAACACACCAAAACCGAGCGACACAGATAGCGCATCGATCAGAATAGCTGGTCCCTTCGCGGTCAGCGCTTCCTCGACTGCCTGCTTCGGATCACCAGACGCTTCAAACGCCACCCGATAACGCGCAATCGTGTGAATCGCATAGTCCACACCGATACCAAGCGTCATCCCCGCAAACATCGACGTTGCAACACCAAGCGGTATCCCGAAAAAACCCATCGCAGCAAAATTAAAAATCAGCGCAACCGCGCACGGTATCACACTGAGAACGCCCCACCGCAGTCCCCGGCTGAGCAGCGTCGTCACGATCAGAATCCCGATCAGTGAAGCGGTCAGCGAACGAAGCTGCGTCGATACGATCGCACCGATCAGCGTCTGGCTGACAGCCACATCGCCTGCAAATCCAACGCTCATCTGGTGCGGTGCGAGATGCTTCGCTTCGTAATCACGGATGGCCTCCATCAGCGTCGCAACATCGCGAAAATTCGCATCCTTCAGGTACACCGTCACGAGCGATTCGGCATAATCGCTGGAAATAAGCTGCCCAAGACGCTCATCGCTTCGGATGCGGGCATACTGATCCCACACCCACTGAAGACGGTCAGGGTCATCGGGAACGATTCGACTCCCATCCTTAAGACCCTTGGAAATAAAGTGCGTCGTCTTGGCATAAGCCGCAGTCCCCAGAACACCCCCAACCGTGAGGTCCGTCTGATCCGCCACAAAATCTTCAAGAGCACCAATCCGACGCACAACCTCAGGCACTGTCATCGGACGCGTTTCGAGTTCATATTCAACCACATCACAAGCCCAGGCTTCCAACGAGAGAACAGGCGATCCGTAGGAGCGTTCAGTCTTGATGAAAATCCGATGATCCCCACCAGCACCTTCATCATCATCGCCAGTGTGAACCGATTCGATACGCGCCCGCCAGACGAGGGGGTCCACGGGTATCGACGTACCATCCGGTCCAACCTGAACGACCGCCTGATCTCCGCCAGGCCTGAACTGCAACCAGTGGCCAACGAAATCAGCCGCATCACCAACCCCATCAAAAGCACCAGCGGGAAGACTTACTCCCCGATGGTCAAGTTCCTCTACAGAGACCGTACCCCGAACAACCAGTCGCGGAGCTTGAATATGCAGAAGCAGAATATGCCCACCCAGAAAGTGCTCATTGAACCACTCCGTCGCCTGGCGAAAAGAACTCTCCGGCGCAAATCCATTGACCCAGCTGTCCTGAACACGCATCCGAGGGATATTCGCCACCGCCAGAGCAATCGCCAAAACTGAAACCGTAAGAATCGTCCTGGGACGATCCGTCGCCAGAGACGCGAGACCCAAAAATGCAGCACGAACCCGGGGACTCTGAGAACCGCCAGTCCGTGACACGCCGAGATATCTAGGCGGAATCAGCGCAAGCAACGCAGGAATGACCGTCAGCGACCAGAACAGACAGAAAAGTATCCCAAAGGCTGTAAAAACCCCAAACGCACGCACAGCAGGGAGCGATGAAAGACAAAACGAGGAAAACCCGACCGACGCCGTGACCGACGTCTGAATGAGCGGCAGACGCAATTCATCCATCGTGCGACGCAAAATCGCGATGTGCCCGTCATCCCGCCAACCGCCCCCCTCACCCCCTGCCCGGGCGAAATCCTCCCGGACCCCCTTCAGATTCTGCCGGTAACGCGTAAAAATATGAATCTCGTCCGCAACACCGACTGCCGTCAGGATGATCGGCATCACGGCAATCGTGAGGTAGACCGGGCTACCCCAATACCCCATCAACCCAAATGTAACAACCAGACACGCGCCAACCTCCATCAGTGGCAGCATGGCGGCGGAAACACTCCGAAACGCCACCGCGAACACACACGCCATGATGAACATCGCAATCGGAACAAGACCGACGTGATTGGGGATATAACGGGTCCACGAATCGTCTGACATCTCGCTTTTTAGCCCGGAATCAACGTTTTCGGACCCATCGTTGGCCTCGATTCCGGGGCGACTCCGGGCAACATCCAGCCCGACGAGCGATTTTGGCAGCCCAAGATCAGCGAGAATATGGCTCCCGAGGAGGGTCTCAGCCACAGGGGCTCCAATAATATCTACATTTATGCGATTTTTCTGAGCCACCCCAAGCTCCAATTCCGCGATAAGCCTGTGGAGATGTGCATAAACTTCGAATCGGTCAGCGTCGGGTGCAACGCCCACGAAGATCGAGGCCGCCGATCCGTCATCAGAAATGATGGTCCCGGTATAGATGCCGAGTTTTTCGAGATCATCTCTAAGGGTGAAAAGCTGGCCTTGGGATTCGGGTAGTGGCTCGAGAAAACGTCGGAATCGGAGGGTGCCTCGTCTGACACGATGTCCGTGTTCAGAATCGAGGCTGACGACGTGCTGGGATGGGATATCGTAGAGATCCGCAACGGTTCTTGCGAGGGTTTGGATGTATCGTAAAACGGGCGCCTCGAAGACACCGTCCGGCGATCCGGTTCTGATGAGAATCACGATCGGGTCGCGAATGTCGAATGCTTCGCGAACCTCCTTATCATATCCGATCGCATCGGCGTGTTGCGGCACGAGGGCGTGACCGTCCGTGCGCAGCTCCAGCTTCAACGCACCGGGCGCAGCCACAACCACCACAAGACACGCAAAAAGCAGCGTCAGAACTGGATGCTTGATCGCAAGATGATGAATGGACAAGGGCCTGCTCTCACACACATAAACACTTCAGAAAAATCACACGATAACGCTTCAGAAAAACCACACGATCCAGCACATTAGTCGTGGTACACCTGTGACGCAACACGACAGATTTACCGCACAATCACACATTCATCCAGCATCGTCAGCCAGCATTATTCGTTGCGAAGAGTCCCCAGCCGGAGATTATCGGTCCATGGCACCCACGCGGGCATCCTCCACACCCGGAGTCGAAACCGTTTCCTGCCAGACCTCAAATCGGACGTCGCTGTCGTCGATAGGTGTGAGAGCGGATTCAACCCGAAGATGAGCATTGAGAACACACGATGAACACGACGCACCGCGACAATTCAAACATGAGCACCAGACCGGATATCGACGCCCTGCTCATCAATCCGCCATGGGCGAGCAAAGACGAAAACATCTGGCATGGAATCAAGGGGGCAATGCCACCACTCGGACTCCTCAGCATAGCAGCCCAGGCAGAACGCGATGGCCATCGCGTCCGAATACTGGACCTCCACGTCGAACAGGCAACCATCGACCAGTTCCGAAACACACTTTCCGACATCAACCCGCGAATCGTCGGAATCAGCATGATGACCTCCACAGCAATCGCAGCAAACCGCGTCGCACGCATCGTGAAAGAAATACACCCGACCTGCATCGTCGTCGTCGGCGGCGTCCATGCAGACGCCCTCCCGGAGGAATGCCTCAAAAACAACGCCATCGACCTCGTAGTCAGAGGGGATGGGGAGCGGGTTTTCAGCGAAATCTTACGCGGAATCTCACACACAACAATACGGGGCATCAGCTATCGAGACGGCAACCGGGCGATTCACAACGCCGGCAAAGACACCATCGAAGACCTCGACACACTCGCCCCACCAGCATACCACCTCGTCCCAATGCAAAAATACTACCCCGCCATAGGTGCCTACAAACGACTCCCAGCCATCAACATGCTCATGACCCGGGGATGCCCCGGAAAATGCACCTTCTGCAACAGCGCAGAAACGACACTTCGCACCAGGTCAGCACACCTGGTCGTCGAGGAAATCGCCCATCTGAAAAAAACATACGGCATCCGGGAAATACAATTCTACGACGACACCTTCACGGTCATCAAAAAAAACTGCCTCGAATTCTGCCGGCTTATGAAAGAACGAAACCTCGGCGTCAGTTGGACAGCATTCGTCCGCACAGACTGCTTCAACGAGGAGATGGCACGCGCGATGAAGGACGGAGGATGTCACCAGGTCATGTTCGGCGTCGAAAGCGGTGACGACGAAATCTTACAAAACATCCGAAAACCCATCGACAAAGTCAAAACACAGTCAGCCATCAAACTCGCAAAACGCACAGGTCTCGAGGTCAGAGCAACCTTTATGTTCGGCAACCCCGGCGAAAGCAAAGCATCAATCCAAAGAACCATCGACTACGCCCTGAAACTCGATCCCGATTTGGCGCTCTTCAACATCACAACGCCCTATCCGGGAACACAGATGTTCGACTGGGCAAAACGAGAGGGATACCTCACCACGGAGGACTGAGGAGAGTACGAACTAAGCAGCCCCGTCATGCACCTGCCCACGATCAGCCCCAGCGACGTCCTCCGCGAATATGCCCGCGCCCACCGCGACTTCTACAACCGCCTCACCGTATACCTCCGACGTATAAAACGCATTCGCAACTGGAACCACCTCACCGACAACATCCACGCATTCTTCTACATCGTCATACGACGAAAAACCAACCTCCGCAGAGGCATGTACAAATCCGAATGGATCGCAGGAGTCAAAGAAGACTTCTGGAACGTACCCCTCCACGAAACAGAATCACGCAACCAGCCCGAACGACAACCACCGATCGCGCCAACAGCGCCAGCAGCGCCCGTATCGTCAGAACCTTGCACACCCGCTGAAAACTCGAACCAGAGCGCAGCGATCGCAAGCTTCCCAGTCCTGACAGGATAATACAGACAAACCCAGGCCAGCCGCATACCAGCCAAAAACGCGACATGACGGCCTGAAACACACGGCGGCTGACTTAAACACACAACGGCTGTTCAGAAACACGCGGCGGTTGACCTTAAACATGCAACGAGCACCAGAACCCGATGGCCCCTGTCACAGTCCCACCTGTCACAGTCCCCCCTGTTACGGCCCCCCTGTCACCACCTCGACCATTCGCTGTTGTCATTTCCAGACTCCGATGAATTACCAGGCTACATGATCGGACAAAGTGTGACACATTCATGTCAGATGCGCACGATGTGTCATCTCACGATGCAATGAATTCAGATATTGAACAGTGAACCTTGTACTGAACAGTGAAGCATTATTGAACGGTGAAGCCTCACTGCAGCGGGCCGGTACGCTGCTCCACAAGGATGCCAACGTCGTCCCGATCGACATCATCATCACCATCAACATCGCTCAGTGTACAGGGAAACTGTAAGCCAGCAGGACCAGAACCAGTGAAGCAACTCTGGGCTCGACCAAAATCAAGGACATCGAGATCCCAGTCGCCATCGGTGTCTCCGGGTGTATCGAGAATCAGTGAAGGGACACGCTCTGCGCGATAAATCGCCCAGGCTGGCGCACCACCTTCATCAATCGCGAGTTGCCACACCTCATTGCTATCCGCATCGACCTCAGTGACGATGCCCAGCGCACCGACGGTGACCAGCGTGTTTCCGCCAGGCAGACGATCGGCGTCGCCAAGGAACGCACTGAACGCGGGCGCTTCCCACTCCCAGACAATGGTCGCAACGGGCGGAACATCGTCAGAAAACTGGAGTTCCATCGCTCTGCTTGTACCGGTGGCTGACGTATGGTCGATATGGTCCCGCCGGTTTCCGTTGTCGAATAGCAGCATGTTACCGTCTGGCAGCATCTCGACCGCGTGCTGGAAGGAGAAAAGATTGTCACCGAATTCCGCATCGCCGGAAGGCATGTCAAAACCCATGATCCAGTCGATCTCGCCGGTGTCGTAATTGATTTTGGTGATCCGACTTAGCACGCGTGAAGAGAGATACATGGAATTATCGTCCTCGTTGTAGAAGACGGCATTGGAATGGGTCCAGTTGTAGTCACCGAAGGGTGAAGGTGTAGCCATGGTCGTTGGATCGAAGTCGAGTGTGGAAAAATGATCGAATGTGCTCCAGCTCCAGACCTCATCGCCAGTGTGTCGGTCCAGGACAACAAGACGGTCGCCCTTCCACCGCTGGACCTCTCCGTCACGCACGACATCCTGCCACTCGTAATAAATGACCAGCTCGTCGCCGTTGGGTATCTGCTGACATTCATGATGAACTTTGTTCTGATACTCTGACGGATAGTTTTCAGCGTCGAGCTGGTAAAGCTCCGGGGAAGCCCAGGCCACTGCGCCTGTCAAGGTTGTCTCAAAAGCACGATCGCCAGCGCCGACCCAGAGAATACGGCCATTGTCCAGCAACCGCAGATCCGGTCCGAATCCGCGGGGCACTGTCGTATGGTGATAGATGACACGGCCTGTCGCATCCACAGCGAAAAACAGCCCACCCGCATCCGGGATATTCCCCGATTGCGAGATGACACCACCAACGAGGGTCACCCCCGGTTCAACCTCTCCACCACCCTCGGGTGCGGTCACCGTGACCCCCGGAAACCACTCAGGGAGTGGCGCGGTGGTGAATCGATAGGTCGCACTCCACGGGAGCGGATCATACAGAAAACCCCGAACACGCCACGCATAGGATTTACCGAACTCCAAGGATGTCTTCGCAAGGTATCTGGGTGGTTCTGCGCCGATCGTCGGGATATTCAACAAGATCGCCGCCCCAAGGAAGGGATCTTCATTACCATTGTCCTCCACAACGACCAACTGGTAGAGCGCGTTTGGGTCACCACCGAACTCGATCGCGTCCCAGCGAAATGGAACGTGAAGATAGTTCAGGATCGCACCGTCGGCGGGCAGGGATACACCAGCCAGCACATACGACCCGGTGAGCAACGTGCCCACGACCCCCAGCAGAAACAGTCGTTGCCTCATCTCCCAACCACCTCCATGCACAAAAACTTTCCCGAAACCAACACCACATACGCGCCGCGGCCTGCGTCATCATGGCCGCGACCAGTGGGCTGCGGACCGTGGACTGTGACCGTGGCTCATAAACCGTGGGCCGTGGCCTGCGTGGCCCGTGGCCGCGAACTGTGGCCGTGGCCGTGACCCATGAACCGTAGACCGCGGGCCATGACCAATGAGCCGTAGATCATGGCCGATGAACCGTGGCCCGTGACTCGTGGACCGTGGCTCACTGCCTGTGGTTTACCTGAAGAAAAGCCCCCATACGTGACCAAACCGCCAGGCAGTGACGCCGCTATTATAGGGCATTGCGACACCACAACCAACGATAATTCTGCGCGTGGCCAACGCGCGATGGAACGCAAGGTGAAGCACGACTCACAGTTGAAGTGAGCCTGTTTCAATTCGCTTCCATACAGAACAACCCCATTGAGGCGGCGATTCCTCAGTCTGCCACGCGATGCATGGGGCCACGCGTGCAATTGACCACACCATGCAATTGACCACGCGATACAATTGACCACACCATGCATTGGGGCGCACGATGCACTGGGCCACGCTTTGTATTTTTCCTTGCGGTGGAACGGTACTTACATTCTCCGCACAAGCCCCACGATGACACCCTGGATGTCAACCTTCTTGACATAGATGGGTTTATATTTCGAGTTCGCCGGCTGAAGGCGAATCCGGTTTTTTTCCTTGTAGAAGCGTTTCAGCGTTGCTTCCCCGTCGGGCATGACTGCTACCACCGTGTCGCCGTTCCGTATATCGCTTCTCTTTTCGACGATGACGACGTCACCATCGCTGATGTGGTCATCGACCATGCTGTCGCCCGTCACTTCCAGAGCATATCTGGCGCTGCGTCCGGAACACAATTCCTCGAGATCGAGCGTCCTGGTGTCGTCGAACGACTCGATTGGAGCACCGGCTGCTATGCGACCGACGAGCGGAATGTTTGTGGGGCGGTCATCTGGAAACGCAGCCTTGGAGGTGATCTCCAAAGAGCGAGCCTTGTGCGCACTGCGACGCAGAAGCCCCTTTTCGATGAGCGTTTCGACGTGCTCGAAGACGGTGACTTTGGTGATGTCGCACTCGTCTGCCATTTCCTGCAACGTCGGCGAATAGCCATTGCTGCGCTGCGAGTCGCGGATCATCCTGAGGACCTGCATTTGACGCGGGGTCATATTGCAGCCCGCAGGTAGTTTTTTTCTCTTGGCCATCCCTGATCTCCATAATTTGAGCCTGCCCGTTCTTCAGTTGACGGGCTAACCTGTTCTCTAAATACTGAGCCAATCCTATCGGACCCAACAAGACATGCGGAAGACGATCCAGCCAGGTGACACCACCGGACCGGCGAAACCGTTCCAGCAAATGCAGCCACTGTGACCCCTTCGACAATTGTACACCCTTCAAAAGGTGCGATACCGGTGCCACCGGGTCAGATGCCTCTTCCACAGGGGTATCCACCCCAACGTTAAGATTCGACCCTGGGAGCCACGCGGTCCGGTAATCGCCCCCAGGGCCGAAAAAGCATATCGGATGCTTGTTAATCTGTTCGTCTGACATCATTTGTCTACCCCATCCATGGGACCCCATCCTTCATGCTAACCCCGGCTAACATACTGCCCCCAACTATCATACTGCTCCCAGCTTTTATACTGACCCCGGCTACCATACCGAACCCGGCCTTCATACCGACCCCAGCTTTCATACCGAACCCGTCTAGCGGGTTCCGCACCGGGCAGATTTTGGCCCGAACGACTGACCGTATCGCGTCAGCACTTTCGTGCCCCTTATACACCCCATTCACCCCTCACGGAGGTATGGATGGTGTATGGTATACAGTATAACCTAACTCACGCCAAACGTCAAGTAGAAAAGCAAAATTATTTTAGGTACCTGTTCTGGGAGGTGCCATCTGCATGCAGGACGCTGTCTGAAACCCCCTCCTGCTGCAGGTCTGATATTATGTTAGGGGATTCGCTGAAATCGCGTTTTCTGGTGCTTACGGCCTGAAATGCTTCTTTTTTTGCCCTTCTGCTTGACTGGGTATGTGGACGCGCGTATAAACATACCAACCGGTCGGTATTTTTAAGTTTAAGGATTCAATCCGGGATTGTTGATCGAGCGTTTCATTCATGACAAAAGATTGCAGGACCAGGGACAACTTGCTGGACGCTGCGCTGGCATTGATGCTTGCGAAGGGGTTCGGTGCGACGAGTGTTGAGAAGATCTGTGATTCTGCCGGCGTGACGAAGGGGTGCTTTTTTTACCACTTCAAGAGTAAGGAAGAACTGGCGTGCGCTACGCTGGATCGGTTCTTTGAGGGTACGCAGCAGATGTTCCGGGAGGCGTCTTTTCGGACGTTGAGCGATCCGCTGGAGCGGGTTTATGGGTATGTGGATTTTGCGATTGAGTGTTCCCAGAGTCCGATGGCGAGGCATGGTTGTTTGATTGGGAATTTTGCTCAGGAGCTTTCTGATTCGCATGAGCGGATACGGTTGAAATGTGAGGCGCATTTTGCGGAGGTTGTCCAGTCTCTTCAGAAGGATCTGTCTGAGGCAGTGCTGCTTCATTCGCCGGGTTCCGGTGTGGATGTGCATGGTCTGGCTGAGCATTTTGTTGCGGTGATGCAGGGTGCGTTGATTCTTGCGAAGACGCGCCAGGATGCTGCTGTGGTCAAGGAAAGTTTGAATCACTTCAAGCTGTATCTGAAGTCGATTTTTGAATAGTGCGGTTTATATTTATGTTTCCCAGGATATGGGAATGCAGATGGAAAGGTATGAAGAATGAAGACGACTGAATTTATCAAGGACGCAATGGGGTTCAGCAAGTATTTTGTGACGACGCTGCTTGAGGACATGAAGGATGCTCCGATGAAGCAGCCGACCGTGAATGGTGGGAATCATCCGATGTGGGTGCTTGGTCATCTTGTGTACTCTGAGGCCAACCTGATTCATCATATGATTCTGGGCGAGACGAATCCGCTGGTTGAGTGGAAGTCGATGTTTGGTGATGGCAAGGAGGTTGGTACGGATTTGTCTCAGTATCCTCCGTATGAGGAGCTGCTTGCAAAATTCGAGGAGGTTCGCGCCCATTCGCTGAAGGTTCTGGATGGTCTTACGGATGCTGATCTTGACAAGCCGAGTCAGAACTGTCCTCCGGAACGTGAGGATTTTGTTGGTACGATCGGTAAGGTTTTCTCGATTGTTGTGCTTCATCCTGCGATGCATATTGGCCAGGTGGCTGACGCCCGTCGTGCGGATGGTCGCAAGCCGCTGATTGCGTAGGGTGTGGCGGAAACGGTTACATAGCTGCATGCAAAATTTCCTGCCCTGCATGGTGCGGTGTTGGTGGGTGTGCTGACTTTGGTATTGCGGTGTGCGCTGTCTGAATCAGTCCCCCACCCTTCCGCTGCGCTCAAGGATAGGGCACCCGCGTCTGGTAGCAAAACGGTGGGCAACAGCCTGCCCTACTTGTCCGCGACTGGTGGGCGTGCTGACTTTGGCGTCAGGTTATCAGTGTAGCGTCTGCTGGTCAGTCGCCCACCGTAATCTCCACCCTCATGGATCAGGATGGCGGGAGTCATGAACACAACCGGGTTTATCAAGCATACCATGGGGCGTAGTAAGCATTTTATGACGACCCTGCTTTTGGACATGCGGGATGCCCCAGTGAAGCAGCCTACGGTTCATGGCGGTAACCATCCCTTGTGGGTGCTTGGTCATCTTGTGTATACGGAATCGAATCTGATTCACCGCATGGTTCTGGGTATTGCGAATCCGCTGGATGACTGGAAATCGATGTTTGATGGTGATGAAGTGAGTATGGATGTGCATCGGTATCCGCCGTATGAGGTATTGCTGGAGACATTCGAGGAGGTTCGCACACACACGTTGAGCATTCTGGATGGCCTTTCGGATGAGGATCTCGATAAGCCCAGTCAGAACTGCCCTCAAAGCTGGGTGGATCTCCTCGGGACGGTCGGCAAGGTGTTTTCGCTGGTGATGCTTCATCCTGCGATGCATGTTGGTCAGGTGGCTGACGCTCGTCGTGCGGATGGTCGCAGGCCGCTTATTGCGTAGGGTGTGGTAGAGGACCGGCAGGCAATAGCCTGCCCAACATGCTGGTGGGGGGACGAAGGTTTCGTCCCCCCACCAGCATACGCGCATTGACATTGTTGATGAAGGGTGGCGTTTGTGACGGATAAATCTACAACTGGACAGAGTTCTGCCAATCGTCTTGGGTTGGATTATGTGGCTGAGGCGATGCGATTTCCGAAGCGCCCCTACCGGATCATCGATGTGCATTCTCATATCGTGGGTGGTGAAGCGGCGAAGGTGTATCGACGGGTGGCTGAGACGTATGGGGTTGGGTTGACGTATTCGATGACGCCTCGGGAGGGGATCGATGCGGTACGGGCTGTTCTGGGGGATTTGGTTCGGTTTATTGTGGTGCCGGATTTTGCAAAACTTGCATCGCTTGGTCCTCGGTTGACGAAAACGCTGGGCGAGGATTATGCGCGGATGATTGAGGAGCTGCATGGTGAGGGGGTGCGGATCGTGAAGTTCTGGTCCGCTCCGCGTCGGCGCGATCTGGAGGAGAAGGCGGGTGCGAAGGATGCGTTGCTGCTGAATGCGCCGCATATTCTTGAGTCGATGTCTACGGCGCATCAGCTTGGGATGGTGATTATGGTGCATATTGGCGATCCTGATACGTGGTTTGCGACGAAGTATGCCGATGCCGGGCGGTATGGGACGAAGCTGGAGCAGTATGAGGCGTTTGAGGATGTTCTGGAGCGGTTTGATACGCCGTTTGTGGCTGCCCATATGGGGGGTTGGCCTGAGGATTTGACGTTTCTTTCGGGGATGCTGGAGCGGCATGACAATCTACATCTGGATACGAGCGCTGCGAAATGGATGGTGCGGGAGTTGAGCAAGCATTCGCGGGATGATTTGCTGGCGTTTTTTGAGCGGTGGCGTGGGCGGATCATGTTTGGGTCGGATATTGTGACGAGTGATAAGCATCTGTCTGCGGCGACGACTGATGATGAAAGGACGTCACTGGCGAGCGGTGATGGAGAGGCGTTTGATCTGTATGCGTCTCGGTACTGGTCGCTGCGGACGCTTTTTGAGACGGATTACGCCGGTGAATCTCCCATTGCAGACCCCGATCTGGCGATGGTGGATCCTGATCGGTTTGGTGAGATGGATGCGCCGATGCTGGCTGGGAAGGGTTTGCCTGAGGATGTGCTGAAGACGTTCATGCACGATGCGGCCGATGGGCTGTTGGGGCGGCTGCATGGTTGATGGTGTGGGGGACGATCGGCGACGTTATACGAATACGCGGCGGTTGTAGACGATCCATTCGAGCATCATGATGACGAGGGCAGCCAGCAGGAACCATGTCCAGACTGGTTCGTTCACCTCCGCCTGACCCTCGGATACTGCGATCGTACTTGATCCGATTGAGACTTGTTTTTGCGGGGTTACGTCGCTTTCGGCGCTGCTGTAAAGATTGACTGCGAATATCCCCTGTCCCGTCTCCGCTGGCGTGACTTTATAGGTACCGATGCTACGGGTTCTGGCGTAGGTGACGGAGGGGGCTCCGCCGGTGGGGATGTCGTCTGTGCGGCCGTCGGGTCGGCTGATCTGGACGGTTTCGGTGCGCTGGTCGATGGGGGTGGTTGCGGGGTCGCCTGGGCGGAGACTTTTCAGATTTTCGGTCTGGGTTGCGGATGCGAGGAACTGGATTGCGTCGGAGAGGAAGGATACCCAGTCCCAGCGCATGATCCAGTTGGTGTTGAGGACGGGTTGGCCATCGTCGCTGATGACAAAGATTGAGAATGCGCATACGAGGAACTGCCTGCCGTCGCTGGAGAAGTAGGAGAGGACGGTGCTTGTGTCGGTTTCGCCCTCTATGAGGCGTATGGCGTCTGGGGGGAGTTTGAGGCGTTTCCAGTGGTAGAAAATTTCGAGGTTGGCGATGGAGGCGTGGCGCAGGACAGGGTGTGCGGCGTCCCAGTCGATCATGATCTCGTTTTCGACGATGCCGAGTTCTTCGACGCCATCAATCTGTGGGGCTGACCCCCAGAACATGTAATTGCCGGGTGGGAGGCGTGCGGTACTGTGGTCGTCGAACATGACGAGGCTGAAGCGTGATCTGCCCGCTTCGACGATGAGGTCTTCGGATGCGTTTTCGTACTCTTCGGGGGTCATTTTGACGGCGTTGATGCGGAGGGTGGCCAATGTTCGTTCGAGGAGATGGTTGCCGCGTGTGATGAGCAGGACGTCTACGTTTTTTGGGGATGGGACTACGCTGTATGCCCGGTTGTCTGCTGGGAGGGCGTCGTCGATTTTGAGGCGAACTTCGATGATGGCGCCTTCGGACAGCTCGATATCGTCGAATGCGATGGCCACGACAGAACCGGGGGGTGGTGCGTCGTGTGGAGATTCCGTCACAGCGGGGACGTCCGATTCGGTATCGTCTTGAGTCGCCATTTCTGTTTCGCCGGATGAACCGCTTGTGAGTGTGATGGTTTTGACGTCGGCGTGCTGGTTGTCAATGAACAGGGTTACGTCGAGGGTGACGGGGTCTGGGCCGAAGTTTCTGACGGTAGAAAAGACCTGGAGGATTTCGGGTTTTTCGTATTGGCGGCGAGCGTCCATGGCGATGATGCCGACGTTGTCTGTCCGCTTGCCGATGCGGATGACCTGCATTTTTGCGAGGTCGAGCCGCTGGGGGGATACGTCATTTGCGTCTTCGATGCGACCGTCGGTGAAGAGGAATACACTGGATTCTCCTGCGGCGGACTGGGGTCCGACGTCGGTTCCGGAGCTGGATCCGATGATGATGTTCTGAGAGTAGGCTTCTGCGAGTGTGATAGCTTCTGAGAGGCGGGATGTGCTGTCTGTGGGGTCGATGGAGTCGATTTTTCGGGCGAGTGCTTCTTTATCCGTGTCGAAAGATGAGACCATGGTTGCACGGTCGCAGAAGGCTATGACCATCGCACGGGCGGAATCGTCCATGGCTGCTACGACCTTTTTCGCTTCCTCTTTGGCGACGTCGAGGCGGGTTTGTCGGTTGTCTTCCACGACCGACATGGAAGCTGACTGGTCGATCAGGAGGATCAGCGATTTTTCGTGCTTCTGGGTGGTGAGGAACATCGGGCGCCCCAGTGCGAGGGCTGCCAGGAGGAGTACGAGGAGTTGAAGCCAGAGGAGCAGGCTGTTGCGGAGTCGCTGGAAGGGTGCGTTGACGTGGAGGTCTTCGATGGCTTTGAGCCATAGGAGGGTTGATGAGACGGGGATGACCTGCCGCTTCAGTTTTAGGAAGTACAGGGCGATGAGAGGTGGGAGGGTGAGTCCGCCTGCGATGGCGATGGCGTTGGGGGTCAGGAATTCCATCTGCGCCCTCCTACATAATTCACCGATGGTACGTTGCGGATGTCCATCGTCATCTCAGTAACCCCCTTCGGCGGAGGTAGTTCAGGACGAGTTGGTCGAAGGGGACGTCTGTGGTTGTGAACATGTAGACGATGCCGCGGCGGGTGCAGAATTCCTTGAGCTGCTGGCAGTAGATCTCCAGATTGTGTTTGTATCGTTTGATTAAGGCCCGGCTGACGGTGACCTCGGCGTGGTCGCCGTCTTCGACATCGGTGAGTTTCAGGTCGCCGACGAAGGGTGGATCAACCTCCTGTTGGGAGAGGGTCTGGATGACGTAGATGTCTAAATCCCGCCCGAGGAGATATCGGAGTCCTGCTTCATAGCCGCCCTTGTCGAGGAAATCGCCGATGACGATGACGATGCCACGCTGCGGGTGACGGATGGCGTATTGCTTGCATGCGGCGGAGAAATTGCTCTCTGGGTGATATTGGACGTTGTCGAGGAACTGGAGCATTCGCTGGGTGAGGCGTCGGCCTCGGATGCCTGCCATCTCCTCCTTCAGCCCGCCGGCGAAGGTGTATAAGCTGACGCGGTCGTAGTTTACCAGTCCGATGTAGGCGAGGGCTGCTGCTATTTTTCGGGCATAGAGACCTTTGTCGGGCGTTCCGAAATTCATGCTTGCGGACGCGTCCACGATGAAGCTGATGAGGAGGTCCTCCTCTTCGAGGAAGAGCTTGATGAAGAGGCGGTCGAGGCGGGCGTAGATGTTCCAGTCGAGAAAACGCAGGTCGTCGCCGGGAGAGTAGTTACGGTAATCGGCAAATTCGACCGATTCGCCTCGTCGCTTGCTCCGCCGCTCTCCGCGCAGCTTGCCTGCGAAAATTTTCCGGCTGACCAGCTCCAGGCGGTCAAGCCTGGCCATAAATTCCGGATCGAGGAGGGTTGATGTCTGATTTTTTATTGTCGAATTTCCCATTCGTATATTTCTTCAGTAAATTCAATAATCTCAATTTTCGTAATTACACCCACAGGGTGCGGATTTCATGTTTTCCCGGATCTGTCTTGTGAAAACAACTCGGGGCAAAGAAACTCGATTCGGATCCCGTACTCTCGGAGAACATCCTGGAAATTCCACCAGTCAGAGTCGGTTGCATTCAATACTGGAGGGCATTGCTCACATGCCAATGCTGCCGCCACAAATTTTCGGTCATCCCGATCGAATGACTCGAATCTTGGGTCGTCTGGAAACTCTGCAAAACATGAAGTACCCTCGATTGTTGGAGTAATAGTGACCTGTTCACATCTCTCCGGGACCGCCTGATTTTGCCAAACCCATTTCATGAATTGATCTCCTGCACCGGGCTGCCCAGATGGCGACAACTTTTTCAGGTACTCCGTCAGAATCAGCCTTTTGTCGTCGAGCACGATGCGGCCATTCGACTGAATTCTCTCAAGGTATTCCAAGCAATTCAAGACGCATTGCGGAGCAACATGGTCAGCTGCTCCATTTGCAGTTAGCGGAACGTTTGTATCCACGACATACGAACTCATGCGGATTCCATTTTTTTACGCTTCATATGTGCAGTCGTGATCGCAGCCATCTCGCCGAATTCATCGCCAAAGAAATCCTTTGGCCAATTGCTTATGTTCCCAAACAAGTCAATGTCGAGCTCTTCCATAACTGAACCGTCTCTTTTTGATTCACAGAAATAGAGCGAAGTATCTTCCGGTCTAATTGATGCTTCAGCCATTCGGAGCTGAATGCGGCGTAGAAGGTGTTCGCTATGACTTTCCAGTATTATCTGCACTCCTCGATTTTTCATTACATCGATAAACACATCTGCAAGTCCGGATTGAACCGATGGATGGAGATGGATTTCGGGTTGCTCTAATAAAATGGTTGAACCCTCTGGCACATAGTAGCACAGAACGAGCACGGGCATCACTTGAGAAACGCCAAACCCAACATCCGTGATGAGCACTTCAGCTGCGTTTGGAGACTTCTGCACAAGAACCTGGTAAAGGTTGCTGCCTTCCGCAATTGCTTCAACTCTAAACGAGTGGATCAATTTTAGGTCCTTCAGCCATTGAGCCACTCTTCGCTCGAGGGTTATCCTCTTTTTTTTGTGACCAGGTGAGATGTAAGGCCCCTTAACACGGGACGCGAGAATCGCGTCTACAACGCGCTCACCACGTCGACCCATATCAGACGGGTCCGAACCTGTCCAAGTATAATGGCGCAGAGGAACATTCCGAAGAGGACCAAGGTAATATAGATTCTTCAACATTTCCTCAAATTCAAGCTGCAGTTCGGCCAAAAAGCTCGCATTCTGATAGTAAGCGTAGACCTGGTCTGGGAATCCATAGAATTTGACTGGACTTGGTAGACTCCATGCTCGGCCTTGAGTTCGTTTGAATTTAAAGGCGCCCGCATTGCTACTCAGTTTGTATTCGAAAGGTGATTTCGCTTTACGCTCCATCTTGAAGGAATTATCTTCTAACGCGTACGAGAAATCTGAGACCGCCAATTTGTTCGACTCGCTTGAAGCATCATTTCTTAAATGAGTCCAAAAGTGCATGTTTTCCCCCGAAAACAGAAGAACCTTACCTTTCTTCATCGGGTCAAAAATGCTGATTTTCTTGGGACAAGTCCACGCCAATGAAACATGAACACTCTCACCTTTTTTATGACCAAAGACGATGTCATCGAAACTTCCAAGATTTGTCAGGCTTCGCTCATCACCGAAATCAAGCACTGTAGCCCGATCTGTCGATTCTACGGTCTGTTTCAGCATCAGAAGAAGCTGTAGCACGCTTGTCTTTCCAGAGCTGTTCGATCCGAACAGACCTGTCAACTTCGACATCTTCATTTGTTTAATCTGTCGCCAACATTTGAAGTTCACAGCAGTCAATTGTGTTAGCATGAACCGTTATCTCCCATCGCCTGTCTCAGAATAAACATCAACCCTAGCAGCTTCCATTCTATCCGTAACCGATCACTAATAAAACTCGAGGTAGCCAAAAGTCCCACAGCTTTCGACGAGTCGCACCATATCGTCACTCATTTACGCCGCCACTTCCGACATGGTTGGGGTGGCGGAGATGACGTCTTT
>JAJRYY010000079.1 GCA_024275565.1 Planctomycetota bacterium | reverse complement strand
CATGGGAGACGACGATCAGGCTGGCCCCGTTTCGCAGGCAGGGCGCGAAGTGCTGAATATATGGGAAAAACTGGACTCTGGCGCCATCAAAGACACCAGTGAAGCATTTGACGAAGCGGACAGGCGTGTCCGAGAGCAACAACGGGCAGCCGCTGAGGAGTAAATGAATATGTATTCGACACAGAAGAAAACACTGACCAGAAGTGTACACAACCGGCAAATCGGCGGGGTCTGCTCGGGGTTGGCCCGCTATCTGGAAGTTAATGCGACGGTTGTGCGGGTTCTGTACGTTCTGTTGAGCATTTGCACCGCATTTTCGGGTGTGCTTATCTATTTAATCCTGTGGGCACTTGTTCCGCAGGAAGAGCATTATTGATTGCGCGACCGGGGCGTGACACTGGTTGTTGTGACGGATCTTGGGACACAGAATTGTTGGAAGACGGTACCGATGGAAACGATGCGCTATGGGACTTTTTAAGTCGAGCGAAGAGCGACGGATCGAACGCGATATAAAGATCCGTCAGGGGATTCGTCGTATAGAAAAATCCATTAAAGAGCAGGGTAAATTTACGGATGAGTTCATCAAAAATGCCCAGCATGCCAAACGCATCGGCGACAACCAGCAGTACCAGTTTATTCGCAATTCGTTGAAAAAAACCGCCACCATTCGCAAGATGCTCGAAAGGCAATTGCTGACCGTTAAGAATGCGTTGCTTATCAAGCGTCAGGCGGAAGCGTCAGCCGATTTTGCAAGCTCCATGGGCTTGATGGCCACTGAAATCGGGCGGCTGTTCGGTGAAACCGATCTGGTGAAAACGCAAGGGGAATGGGAAAAAGCGATGGCGCAGTCGCAGACGATGGAGGAGCGAATGGAGCTTTTTCTGGAATCGGTTGAAGACATCGCCGAACAGGACATCGAAATGAGTTCTGCAAATGAAGCCATCACAGATGCTGATATTGATCGAATGATTGAAGCGGAGGATGCGGCTGTGCATCAGCAGGAAATGGGCCGTCTCTCAGGTCTTCGCGCCGAGCTTGCATCACTTAAAGGCGAAGCTGAGAAAAAACAGGAATAGTCGAAAGCTAATTAAAATGCCCGTATCTTACGCTACATTCGAGCGACTGAAAGACAAGGGTGTATCCGCATACAAAAAGGGTGAATTTTCTGCTGCGCGAAGCTATCTGATCGAAGCTGGCGAATGCATGATCGAACTGGCTGAGTCGGCGGAAACTGAAGATATGCGACGTCAGCGGGAAGAAGTCGCGACCGAGCTGATCGATCTCGCCAGGGATTGCGATCGCTTGCGGGAAAACCCGGGTGCAGGCAGACATGGTGTCCGGGAAGATGAGAGCGGTGATGGCGGGTCAAACGCTGACGAATGGATTGTTTCAAAAATACCTGATATTGGGTTCGACGATATTGCAGGGTTGGAAGATGTAAAATCCGACATTCGCCTGAAGATGATTTACCCGCTTTCACATCCTGAACTGGCGAAACGCTATGGTATCTCAATCGGCGGCGGTGTACTTCTGTATGGTCCGCCCGGGACCGGTAAAACCATGATGGCGAAAGCAATAGCCCATGAACTGAAGGCGACTTTTTTCCTTATCAGTCCAGCCCAGATCCTCAGTAAATGGGTCGGCGAGGCGGAGCAGAATATACAAAAACTGTTCGACGCAGCGAGGCAACAGGAAAGCGCCATTATTTTTATAGACGAATGCGAAGCGCTCGTTCCCAAGCGTAAAAGTGGTGGTTCCACGGTGATGCAGCGCGTGGTTCCGCAGATTCTCCAGGAGCTTGAAGGTTTCGATCGGAAATCCGACCGGGCGATTCTCTTCGTGGGTGCGACCAACAAACCATGGATGCTCGACGACGCGATGCTTCGGCCTGGGCGTCTGGATACAAAAATTTACGTCGGTTTACCGGATGCTCCCGCAAGATTTCGCCTGCTCGAAATATATTTTGACAATAAACCACTGGACGAGGATGTCGATTTCAGTGCACTTTGCGATCAGATGGACGGATACACGGGAGCAGACATCAAAAACATTGCGCAACGTGCAGCCGCCATACCATTCACAGACGCCATCGCAGGTCATGATCCGCGACCGATCAACATGAACGATGTCCTGTCTGTCATCGAGTCAGCGCCGCCATCGGTCGATGCCTCATCCCTGGTTCGATACGAACGCTTCGCGGAAACCGGTGTTGCTGGATGACAGCCGGAGTCGAATAATGACCAAACAAATATCGATTCGCGGGGGTGAGAGAACATGAGTCCAATCAACAATGATAAACTCACACACAAGGCCTTTTTTGATCTGCCCGAGGCAGTTGCAATGGTTGTCGATCCCGATGAACTTTTCGGGATGCTGACAAGATCTTACGATCTGCCAGCCACCCTTGCTGCATTGGTCACCCGGAGGCAGGGCGATCGCATCTCCATCGCTGCAGGGGCTGCGATCGTGGCAGATGAGGTTGAAAGCGTTCTTATGGTACGGGTTGCGCCCATCACGCTGACTTTCAGCGATATCCCTGTTCATTCAGTCGATCAATACCGTTGCCTCGCAGAAGCAACTTTTCGAGTTTCAATCATCCCTGAAAAAGGCGATCTTTCAAGCTTCTCGAATGCAATCCTCGCAAGTCGTCGACAGGTGTTCGAAACCGATTTACACGCATATTTCAAGACATATGTGATCCGTGCGTTGGCGCAACTGGCTGAAGGGCGAGGCGTCGAAGTACTGATTGACCCTGCGAAAACCGGACCCCTGGCCGATGAGTTTCTACTTTCTCTCAAGGCTGCATCCTTCGCTGCTGGTCTGCAATTTGACGGACCATCTACGCTTGCCATCGACTCGCTCGTATATCGCCAGGTTCGCCGCACGCGTGCAGAAGCCGCTCAACGAAAAGAATCATTCGAGACCGATCAGCGACTGAAGGAGGCTGCAAAGGTAGCCCGACTGCAACATGCCGACCATCTGACGGATCTTCTCGATCGCCTTCAGACCGCATCCGATTCATCCTCTCAGGTACAACTGCCCGACCTTTTGAAAACGTTTGATGAGTCGGATCGAGGAGCGCTTTATACTGCTCTGTTTGTGCAGTCAAACACAAAACGCACCACTGAATCGATCGTCGTCGCCTCTGGAGCTGAGCTTCTATGGTACAATCCAGCTGATCCCGAGCGTCCACAATACCGGCTTCCCCTGTCCGGAGATGTCGGACCAGCTCGCTCTGTTCAATGGTATCGCGACGCGGACGGTGCGAATCGTATTTTCGTGGGGGCGGCGACGGGTTTGTACGAGGTAGCGGCAGACGGAAGCGGTGTGAGCATCAGCTATATCTGCCCAACGGACCGTGCAGTACAGGGCGGCGTGAATGCAGTTGCTTTGTCAGGAGACCGCATATTCGCGACGCATTCAGAACTTGGTCTGATCTGTTTCAATCGTGGCGAACCAGACTCCGGACAGACCATCCGCACCACACTCACCCAGTCCGCACGCTCCGTTCGATGCGCTCTATTTGAAGCAGGTTACATCTACTTTTCGGTCGACGAAAATGTATATCGTTTTCGATCAGACGATCCTGATGCTGAGTGCGAGGTGTTCGAGGGCAGTACTGCCAACATTACTGCGTTATGTGTGAGTCGTGAGGGCGTCTATGCCGGAAACGCAGAGGGCAAAATTATTCACTGGCAGGTGGGTGAGGTTGAGAATCCCGTGCTGATACATGTTGGCCGGCAACGCGCATCTGAAACCGTCTGCGTCCTGGATTTCGGACCGGTTCGTCGACTTTTCTACACAGATACATCCCTCGCAATTTTCTCACGCGTGATCGATGACACCTTCACCTGTAGATACGAAGCAGGGGGGCAGACGCTCAGGCGGGCGGAGATCGCAGCCGATATCATTGTGGCAACCAACGAAGCACGCGACCGCCTGTTTTGCTTCGATATTGGTGACCCTGCAAAACCGCACGCCATCATCCCCATCGCTCAGACCACAGGCCATTCTGTTCAGGACATTACACTGGTTCCTTATGCCTGAATGCGCACATCTTATGCCTCAATGCGCACATCGGACATAATCGCAGTAAGCTCAGTGCATCATTCAGCGCGAAAGAAGCGATCGTTCGTCCCGCCACTGCCGATCGCAACCTGTACACGCCGGGCGCACCTTGGACAATTACCGACATACGCTGTCCCATCCCTGTTGCGATAGATGCGTGTGTATGCGTTACAGCATTCGAATTGCATTCCGATCCACCGACGTCCGCGCATTGAGCTTTCGCTGCTTCCTTCCGCACTGTCCGTTGGATATCGTGAATCTGCGCACATGGATACCTCGATATCGGCAGAAGATCCTCCAGAGTTGACCCGTTGAGTACACTGGGCAAAATCACGCAGAATCGAGGGAGGATGCGGTCATGGTGTACGCGCCAAGTCAGACTCGATCAGCTCAAGCAAAGATTGCGATTTGGTCCGAAACACCGCCACCTGCTGATCGATCTTCTGACGTGACGCAACATCCTTGATCGACGCAGTGTTGACACGCACCATATACACACTGGCGCGGACCGTCGCTTCTGCCAATATGGCTGCGACACCCAGATCGCTGAGCAGATACCGATTCGCCACCGGACGCAATCGACTCAATGCTCCAAGCATATCAACAGCCACCGCCATGAGTTCCAGCGGTACGGCGATCGCAACACCAGTGGCAGCGTCGTACTCAGCCTGACATGAGGGATCCGCTTTCGCCTTCCTGCCAGCATCAACCATGGCTGGATACGCATCGGCATCCTCAGCAATCAGTTCGCGCATCATCTGGTCAAGACGGGAGAGTTGTTCAGCAAGTCGAGACACCTCTTCAATGGCGACTGATTCCCCATGTTTCCCCGGTGAATATGCAGCAACCATGCGGCCCATCGCGGAGGCCAACGCTCCGCAGGCAGCCGCAACTGCACCACCACCCGGTGAGGGTGACCGCTCAGCCACAGCGTCCAGAAAACCACCAAGACCATCGAGCGCGTGATCCAGTTCTTCGCGAGAGAGAGTCATGAGGCTGCTCGGCCTTTCGCATCTGCAACGATCGATTCCATGGTCCGGAGCAATACAAACGCATCGAGACGATTTGCTTTCCGAAGATCGTCAGCCGCCCGTACGAGATCTTCAAACCGATCTACGTCATACCATGGTTCGATCACTGAACAAGATAACCCGACCGCCGTAGCACCAGCAGTCGTCTGATCACACACCTTGTCAGAACCCCAGTCCACGCCGGAAAACATATCCTCCTCCGCACGTCGCAAACCGAGCAGATAGAATCCGCCATCAGCACAAGGCCCCAGCACGACATCCGCATCGTCCAACGCAGATTCCGCCTGTTCGATCCGCTCATCAGGCATCGTGGGACTGTCCACTCCGAGGACAATGACACGTGACGCACCCTCCTGAAAGCACGCTTGCGCAGCCCGAAAAATACGCTGTCCAAGATCGCCATCGCCCTGAGGGCGGAGGGGGATGAACGGACCTGTTATCTGTCGCATCTCAGATGTTGCACTGTCAGGTGCAAATGCGATGATGGGTTTCACAGACCAGCTCCGAAACGCCCGTTCACAAATCGCCTGCAGGCAGACACGATGCACGCGTGCAGCCTCGTCCGGCGTAAGCGGCGGACAAAGGCGCGTATTCACCTCGCCCGGCGTAGGATGCTTTGCAAAAATGATCAGTGTCGTATCAGCCACGACGACAAGGTATCGATCCTGCGCGTCGGGTCAAGCGGGAATACACGATCAACGGAGGAAGCATGTAGCACAGCCGCCCCCGACTGTGGCAGTTCAATACACCATTCACCCTCTCAGGGGCGCATTCCAGATCAATCGTCCGCAGGAAGCGAATCCAGGAGGATAAGTGAGCTTGTCAGACCGTGGACGAAGGTTGACCCGCCGACGGGACCAATCTCACCACCCGCGAAAAAACCAGCGGTCGGCGTACCGGGGAGTAGCTCGTTAATCAGGTGTATATCGTGGTTCGGCTCACCAAAAAGACCGCTACCGCGCCCGTTACAGTTGAACAGAAGCGCCCCGGCTGGCGGCGCATTCGATTGCTCGACATGCGCGGTCAGCAGTGACCGCAATTCGTGCTCAGCCGTGTCTGCATCCCGAACATGGAATTGTACCGTCTGCCCGGGACGCAGATGGTCCGTGACAGCCAACCCCTCATTATCCACAATCCCGGCAATATTTCGGATCAGAAAATCTCCAGGTCCGGGATTGTCTTGATGCTCATTGATGAGTCTTCCAATATGCAAACCACCACGAATACGCGCCTGATCAGATGCACTGGCTTTGTCGTGCATGTCGTGTAAAACATCATACGCATTACGCCCACCAAGCTGAATAATAACATTCGACTTCGCCTTCGTAATCACAAATGTAGGACCGATAGGGCGGCAACCCTGCGAGACGATGGTACTCGTGCGAAGGTCGCCAGTGAGCGTGACACCGACAAGCCCCTGTCGGAACGATTGATCCCCGAGAAACAGACGATTCTTGCCCGGTTCACGCGCGGCGCTTGCGATCCCGCCAACCGTCGTAGAACCGTTGAATGCCTGGTCAATCAACCCGATACACGCCTGATACTGAATCGTAAAAGGGTCAGGCAGAATGATAAATGTCGGGATGTCATCGGGCGTCGCCCCAAGGCGATCGTGCAACTCAGCCGGTTCTTCAAGACGCTCCAGATCGTTCTGATCCAGCAGGAACGGAAAAACACGCACACCCGGAAGCGATGCTGCGAACAGACACGCACCCGGTCCATCCTCGATTTCAGTCTCGGGACCAATGACGGATTGAGCAGAGCATCCGATAAGATTTCGCGGGTTCAGACGAGCATGAACAGAAGCAAGAAGCGCTTCCTGATGCCCAAGATGGTGGTGCGAAATCCAGATCGCCGCCAGATCTGGACTGCTCAACTGAACCCCGTCACACAGCTCAGCAGCCACAGTATCCGGATCAATGGACGTAGAAGAAGCGGACCGAACGCTCATAGACACACACCACATCGCACCGGAAACGGAGCATTGAACAGGGCGAACCAGTATTGAAGTCCCATAGCCATCATCATCGGAGCAGATTCAGACTTTTCTGGATCGTTTCACGCGTATCGATCAACGCAGCAAGACGCCCACGCTCAGCCTCAACCACATCAGCCTTCGCGTTCTTCGTGAACCCCTCATTGGACAGCTTTTTCTCCTTACTCGCGATCTGATTTTCGACCTCAACAAGCTCCTTCGACAACCGTGCATGCTCCGCTGCATCGTCACCAATGTCATGCACAAAAACTTGCAACTGACCCACAACCGCAGTCCCCGAATTCGCAGGCCTCTCAGCATCCGTCGCAACAACAAGCGCCTCAATATTCGCAAGCCGCTGAATAATGCCACCCTGCTCCGTCAGCGCAGGGACATCAGCAGCCGGCGCATTGATCGTTACATTCACACTTTGCCTCGGAGCAATCCCATTTTTATTCCGCAGTTCTCGAATCGCCCGCGTCGCCTCCTGCAACCCCGCAAACACACCCAGAATATCCGCATCATCAAGCCCCGCGTACCCCTCGATCGGAGGATATTCAGCATGTATCAGCAGCTCACTACCCGACAACTCCGCAACCCCCGGCAGCCCGCGTTCCGGAGCGATCTCATTCAGCGTAGACCACAAACGCTCGCTGATATAGGGCGTAAACGGGTGAAGCAGTCGCAATATCTGATCGAGACAAAACGCGAGAATCTGCTTCGCTTCCGCACCTTTCTCACCACCAGCAAGCCGCGCCTTCGTCAGCTCAATATACCAGTCACAAAGATTGTCCCAGAAGAAATCCCGCAACAGCTTAATCGCAGCGGAGAAGTGATATCGACCGAGTTCAACATGCAACCCGCGCGTAGTCTCCGAAAGCTTCGCAAGAATCCACCGATCCTCAGTAGGCAGCGACGCAATATCGAGCGGTGTACAGCTCGCGCCCTCAATATTCAGAAACGCAAACCGTGCAGCATTCCACAGCTTATTACAAAAATTCCGACCAATCTCGAATTTATCCGAAACAGTCCGACCACGAACATGCTCCGCAAGCACAGCCTCATCCGCCCATTGCGTCGCAAAAGTTTTATTACATTCTTTGCAGTCCACCGTCATCGCCTGCATGTTCTTGACGGTCTGAGGCGTGAGCGCTTCGCAGTGCGGACAACGATACTCCACCGGCATCCGGACATCCTGCGTCTCGGTACACATATCCGCCATCGAATACCGCATCGCATCCGCGCCATAAACATCAATAATATCGAGCGGATCGACACCATTCCCCTTGGACTTACTCATCGTCTCCCCACGCCCATCAAGAATCTTGGGGTGGATATAGACATGTCGAAACGGAACCTCGCCGCGATTGTACAAACCCGAGAGCACCATCCGCGCGACCCACAGACTGATAATATCGCGAGACGTAATCAGCACCGTCCCCGGATAAAAATAATCAACATCCGCAGTCTCCTCAGGCCAGCCCAGCGTCGCAAAAGGCCAAAGCTGCGAACTGAACCAGGTGTCGAGAACATCAGGATCGCGGACAAACCCATCCTTCTCAAGCGTCTCAATCGCAGCAAGATTCTCACCACCAAGGCAGACCGCAACAGTGTATTCACCAACCGGCGTCAGCTCTGTATGCACAGCATGTCGTTCAACCGCACCAATCGCATCTCCAATACCATTCGCCACCCGCCGCTGCGTATCCTCATCCGCAACCGAACGCGACCACACCGGAATCTGATGCCCCCACCAAAGCTGACGACTGATGCACCAGTCACGCTTCTCGCTCAACCAGTCAACATAAGATTTACTGTAACGCTCCGGAAAAATCTGAACGCGAGCATCCTGCACAGCATCAATCGCAGACTGTGCGAGTCCCGGCGTCTTACTCTCATCCCCCAGCGTCACACCACCATCCACATCCCCCATCCGCACAAACCACTGCGGCGAGAGCAACGGTTCGATCGGCGTCTTGCTACGGTCCGAATGCGGCAGATCCACGTCGAGCTTATCAATCTTATCCAGCAGCTCCAGCGCTTCCATCTTCGCAACAACCTGCTTCCGCGCTTCAGGAAAACTCAACCCCGCAAACTCACCGCCATTGTCATTCACCTTCCCATCCACCGTCATCACATTAATCATGGGCAGATTGCAACGCCGACCCACCTCATAATCGTTCGCATCATGCGCCGGCGTAATCTTCACACATCCGGTCCCCTTCTCAGGGTCAGCCCACGCATCCGCAACAATCGGAATTTCACGCGGCGGATCAAACAAGGGCACAAGCACCGTCTTCCCAACCAGCGCCTGATACCGCTCATCCTTCGGGTTCACCGCAAGCGCAACATCCGCCAGCATCGTCTCAGGACGCGTCGTCGCAAAACTAAGATGCGTCACACCACCCGCAGACGGATCCTTCAACGGATACTTGAAATGCCAGAAATGCCCCTTCACCGTGATATGGTAAACCTCATCATCCGCAACAGCCGTCTGCAGATGCGTATCCCAGTTGACCAGTCGTTCACCCCGAAAAATCAACCCGTCCGAAAACCACTTGAAGAACGTCTCATGCACAGCAGCAGAGTACTTATCATCCAGCGTAAAACGCACCCGCTCCCAGTCGCACGAGCAACCCATCGACTTAAGCTGCCCCAGAATGCGCTTCTCAAACCGCTCCTTCCACTCCCAGATCCGTCGGACCAGTTCCTCCCGCCCAAGGTCGTGTCGCGACTTACCTTCCTCCTCAAAGATACGCTTCTCAACGACAGCCTGCGTAGCGATTCCCGCGTGATCCGTCCCTGGCTGATATAAGCAGTTGAACCCGCGCATCCGATGATACCGCGTCACAACATCCTGCAGCGTATTGTTGATCGCATGACCAAGATGAAGCTGCCCCGTCACATTCGGCAGCGGAATCATCACGACGAACCGCTTGTCGCGCGCGCGATCGTCCGGTGTCGCGCGAAACGCATTGGCTTCGTCCCACCGCTCACTGACATTCTTCTCAACGGAAGTCGGATTATAAGTCGTATCGAGTTCTGCGCTCATGTCGCCTGCTTCACCACTCTGTCTACTAAAAAGCACTCCTGCGAGTGCGGGTCAATAAGTTCGATTCACGAAAGGACGCAGCCTACCTGTTGCATCGCAATTTGACCAGAACCACACCAGGAGTTTTCCATACTCGCGTAGCGTTTTCAGGTGACTGCGCTCATGCGTCCCACCACCGAACCCGTGTACCGCACCACCTGACTCGTGTGAACCACCACCGAACCCGAGTACCACACCTCCTGACTCGTGTGAACCACCACCGAACCCGAGTACTACACCACCGAACCCGTGTACCACGCCTCCTGACTCGTGTGAACCACCACCGAACCCGTGTACCACACCTCCTGACTCGTGTGAACCACCACCGAACCCGTGTACCACACCTCCTGACTCGTGTGAACCACCACCGAACCCGAGTACCACACCTCCTGACTCGTGTGGCCCACCTCTTCAGAGGTGGGGAACCCGAAGATCAACCAACCCTCCACGCCACCTCACAACCAACCCCCCAACCCCACCCCAATTCCCAAAAAAACCCACGTTTTCCCAATACAAAAAACGACAAAAACCCCGGCCAATCGCAAAAAAACGCCATGCCGGAGGTGGCCGTACAAAATACGAAAATAAATCGTTTTCTATTTGCTTTGGCGTTGCCAGTGGTGTACATTGAACATGAGGGATGGGGCGTAGAATCGACCCGCCGCAAATACTTGTGGCCCAGCCGCCCTCGGCTGGGATCACACGCAAAAAACCGTTCAAACGGAGCAAGACAGCAGGAGCCAGAAAACATATGACGACGAAACCACGCGACATGACAACCCTGAGCATCGCAACCCTTTTCCTGTCCCTCATACCCATCGCATGCACGTCGATACCCAGGACCGAAAGACGCACCGTCACAGACACCTACCACGGTCAGGAAGTCGTCGACCACTATCGCTGGCTGGAAGACTGGTCCGACCCGAGGGTCAAACAGTGGAGCAGCGAGCAGAACATCTACGCACGCACACAGATCGAAAAACTCCCCCACATCGACGACATCAGAAAGCGCGTCGCAGAAATCCTCAGTGCAAAAACCGTCTCCTACGGATCGGTAAAGGTCATCAACGGCAAGGTCTTCACCATCAAGAACCAGCCCCCGAAGCAGCAGCGATTCATCGTCACGCTCAACAGCCTCAACGACACTTCCGACGAAAAAATCATCGTCGATCCCAACGTACTGGACCCTTCCGGACACACATCCATCGACTTCTTCGTCCCATCGCCCGACGCAACAATGATCGCGGTCTCCCTCTCATCAGGCGGCTCTGAATCCGGGGATATACACATCTTCGACGCTGTGACCGGAAAACGCCTCCACGAAATCATCCCCCGCGTCAACGGCGGAACAGCAGGCGGCAGTCTCGCATGGCTGCCAGACAGCTCCGGCTTCTACTACACACGTTACCCCCGTGGAAACGAACGCTCTGCAGAAGATATGAGCTTCTACCAGCAGGTATACTTCCACGCATTGGGGACCCCGACCACCACCGATCGCTACGAAATTGGGAAAGATTTCCCCCGCATCGCCGAAATCCAGCTGAATATGAACCATGAAACCAACCACCTCCTCGTCACGGTTCAGGATGGCGACGGCGGAGAATTCGCGCATTACCTCCGCAACCCCGACGGACTCTACACACAATTCAGCACATTCGGCGACAAAACCGTACAGGCCGTCTTCGGACCCAGCGACAACCTCTACATGATCTCGCGCGCCAACGCCCCCAGGGGCAAGGTGCTACGCATCGCAATTGACCGGTTGACTCAGAGTGAACCGGAAATCGTGGTCCCCGAATCATCAGACACCATCGTCTCCAGCTTCTTTGGTTCAAGCACGATCGCCGTGACGCCAAACCGTCTTTACCTCAAATATCAGATGGGTGGACCGTCCGAATTTCGCGTGTTTGACCTTGGTGGCAATGAGCTTGAGAAACCCAGTCAGCTACCCGTATCATCCGTCTACGGCCCCTCCCTGATCGGCGGCGACGACATCCTCTTCGCCAACGGTTCCTACCTGCAACCCCTCGCATGGTACCGCTACCATGCCGGCACTGAAAACCATACCGGCACAGAAAAGCACGCCGGTTCTGGAAAGCACGCAGGCTCGGGCAGGACCGAAAAAACCGCTCTTTTTTCAACCTCACCCGTCAACTTTGACGACACAAAAGTCGTCCGCGAATTCGCAACCTCAAAGGACGGCACGAAAATCCCCGTCAACATCCTCATGCTCAAGAGCGTCAAGCGGGACGGGAAGAACCCTTGCATTGTGAATGGTTATGGGGGCTACGGGATCAGCTTGTCGCCTTATCAGAGTGCAGCCAGACGCGTTCTGCTGGAGCAGGGCGTGATATTCGCCATCGCCAATCTCCGTGGCGGGGCAGAATATGGCGAGGAATGGCATCGGCAGGGGAATCTGACCAACAAGCAAAACGTCTTCGACGACTTCACCGCGGTCATTGAGCACCTGATCGAACGAAAATACACAAATTCCGACAAACTCGGCATCACCGGCGGCAGCAATGGCGGACTGCTGATGGGTGCGACCCTCGTCCAGCACCCCGAACTCGTCAGGGCAGCCGTATCCTATGTCGGAATCTACGACATGCTCCGCGTTGAGTTGTCCTCCAACGGAGCCTTCAACATCCCCGAATTCGGGACCGTGAAAAACCCCGACCATTTCCGCGCCATGCACGCCTATTCACCATACCACAACGTCCGCAGCGGAACGCCATATCCCGCGACCATGTTCATCACCGGTGAAAACGACCCACGCGTGGATCCGATGCAATCTCGAAAGATGACCGCGTGCATGCAGAATGCTACATACTCCGAAGCGCCGATCCTCCTCAGGACCTCCTCGGATGCGGGCCATGGCGGTGGGGGGCTTGCCGGGAAAACCGCCCAGACAGCCGACGCCTACGCATTCCTCTTCCATCATCTGGGCGTAGACTACCGACCCGTGAAATGATCTGGCAAGCCCATGCGGTGCTGTGGGGGTGTTACGCGATGCTGCGACCACCGTCTACTGAGAGGATCTGACCGGTGACGTACCCGGCTTCGAGGGTGAGATATCGCACGGCCTTTGCGACTTCCTCCGGGGTTCCTTCGCGGTTGAGCGGAACCCTCGCTACCAGTTTTTCGCGTGTCGCTTCATCGTATCGGTCCGGAAATATCGCGATTCCCGGCGAAACAGCGTTCACGCGGACATCCGGCGAGAATGCCCTTGCCATCGATTTTGTCGCATTGACCAGCGCTGCCTTCGAGGCGCAATAGGCAACGTGTTCCGGCCAGGGGCGATCGGCTGATATGTCCGTCAGGTTCACAATGTTGCCATCCACAGCTTCTCTTAAATGCACCGAAGCCGCCTGTGATATGGCGATCGCGCTTGTCAGGTTGACGCGGAACATCCGGTCCCATGCGGCGAGATCGAATCGGTCTTCCAGCGTTGCTTCAAATATTGAAGCGTTGTTTATCAAGATGCTGAGCCCGCCCATGGCTGAGACCGTTTCGGTGACGATGTGTTGCCAGGACGATTCCGTGGCTAGGTCTGCCTGCACCAGATGGCAGCGGCGCGACATCTTGCGGATGAGGCTGGCGGTATCTTCAGCTTCAGCCTCTGACGTGTGGTAGTGGATGGCGATGTCGCAGCCTGCGGAGGCGAGTTCCAGGGCGATGGCGCGTCCCACGCGTTTTGCAGCACCCGTGACCAGCGCAATTTTCGCCGATCCTCCGTTTGCGGAATCCGTCTTCACCGAAACAGCCCTGGCTGACATCAATCGCCCGCCGGCGGGCGTTTTCCGTCGGAATCGCCTGATTTTGGACCGTTGCTGTCTGTCTTGCCTTCGGATGGGTCCGGATCATAATCGGTGGTCGAGCCATCAGCAGGGGTCAAGCCAGCTTCAGGAGGTGGGCCATCGGCAGTGGGTGTACGATCGGCAGGTGGTGGGCCAGCTTCTGGGGGTGGTTCATCTTCAAGGGGTATGTCGGGCGTTTTGTGCATCTGCCACACGTCGGAGACGGGGGTCGGTTTCGGTCTGGTGGTCAGGAATGCATTGCGGTAGTTTCGACTGATCCTCATCAGGGCGATGACGCTTGCGAAGAGGACGACAATCAGGACCATGCCGTACATCATCATGCCCGCACTGACGACTGGCATGATGCGTCCTGGTGATGGTGGTTCCAGTTTGTGTTCGCGTGAGATGACCTCTCGCTGGCCATCCTGCCCCCGCCAGATGGCTAGTCCCCACGCCATGAAGAGTACGGATGTTCCGATCAGGAGTGTCGCGAATCCTGCGCGGAGTCTCTGGGGTCCTGTTTCGCCTTGTTCCCATGTCATACCTGCGACCTCACTTTCACTCTCGATCGGGCGAATCTGTTGCCCATGGTACGTCGCTTCGTGGATTTTCGTCGAGTTCCTCAGCCAATGCCCGGATAGCCTTCTCCTGGGATTTTGTCAATTTTGCAGGGGGGACGATCTGTATCACGACATGTTGATCGCCTGCCGGCTGATTTCCCTTTGCGGTCGTTCCCCTTCCTTTGAGTCGGAGCTTTGCCCCGCTTCGTGTGCCCGGTGGGATCGTGATTGTGGTTTCCCCCTGGAGGGTCGGTACGTCGATTTTTGCACCGAGCATCGCCTCCGTGACGCTCACGGGGACCGTCAGCGTTACGTTCTTGCCGTCGCGTTTGAAATAGGGATGGGGCTGGACTTTGCAGACGATGTACATGTCGCCGGGCGGGCCACCATTGATTCCCGGTGCCCCTTTTCCGCGAATGCGAATTTTCTGACCATCTGTGACATTTGGTGGAATTTTTACGGTGAGATGCTCTTTTTTCGGGTTGGATACGCTCCGTTTGGTCAGGGTTATGTCCACGGTTGCTCCGGACATCGCCTGCTCGAAGGTCAGCTTTACAGGGCGCTGAGAATCTTTTCCGGGTTTTGGCTGGCGTGGAGGTCGCGCCTGCGACGGTCCCTGACCGGGTCCGCGCTGTCCTGGTTGCCGCTGTCCCCGTCCCATGAACTGGTCGAACATGCTCGATCCGCGTCCTCTTCGTCTTCCTCGACCGCCAACACCGCCGCCACCGAAGGCTGCGAAGAGGTCGTCGAGGTCTTCGACGTTGATCGTGGAATCTTCGCCCCATTTGTAATACTGCTTGTTTACTGAATCGACGAATTCTACGACGCCGACTTTTCCGTATGTATCGTACTGCTTGCGTTTTTCCTTGTCGCTGAGGACTTCGTAGGCTTCCTGGATGGCTTTGAATTTGTTCACGGCTGCTTCATCGCCCTTGTTTCGGTCAGGATGGTGCTTCTTGACGAGCGATCTGTAGGCATTTTTGATTTCGACATCGCTCGCGCCGCGTGGGACTCCGAGCAATTTGTAGTAATCGTCGTCTGGCATGTATCACTCGCTGGTGTCTATGTCTGGTCGCGGCAGGAGTTGTCCTGCTCTGCTGTGTACCGAACGCTCTTTACTTTCCCTGGTCCGCACAGCGGACCCTACATTATACCCTGTACCTCTCAGGATTGCATTCTAGGGTCGTGCTTACTGCAAGCAATAGCCAGCCGTACAGAGCTGTCAATCGGGGTGCGTGACAGTTTTGGCGGGGATGTGTTACAACGATCCGGTGAAGCTTTGCATGTAGCCCAGCCGCCCCTGGCTGGGATCCTGCAGCCGGTGGAGGTTGTGGTGCATAGAACGGCCACAGCCGAGGGCGGCTGTGCTACATACGCCTTCACGTTCACGTCTCCGCCAAAACTGTCACGGACCCTGTATATCGTCCGAGTTCGGATTCCAGGGTTCTCGCGGCGAATTCCAGGGTGCTAGCGGAGAATTTCAGGGACGACGGGTGGAAGCTGCCCGGTTCAGATCCTTGTTGTGACCCATTTTCCTCGGGAGAATCGGATGGTCGCCAGGATGCCACGGACGAACATATCTCCGCACATTCCTATCCATGCTCCCACCAGGCCTCCATCCAGCACGATTCCGAAATAGTAGCCCAATGGCAAGCGTACAAAGACCATGGCGAACAGGGTCATCAGAAGGGGGTAGCGTGTGTCTCCCGCGCCGCGGAGGGCGCCTATGTAGATGATGGAGGTTGTGAGGAAAATCTGGAAGAAAGCAGCCAATCGCAATGCGGGTGGTCCTATCTCCCGGACCCGTGGGTCTGAGTGCATGGTCTGATAGATGAAGTCGGCGCCGAAATAGTAGAAGGCTGTCAGCCCGATGGCGAGGATGCCGCATTGCATGACGGCTGCGTGACCTGCGCGGAGTGCGCGTCGTGGATCCCCTGCACCCAGCGACTGTCCCACGACGGTTGCGGTTGCGATGCTCCATGCGACGGCTGGCAGGTATGTGAATGCTTCGATCCTGATTCCGACGATGTGGGTCGCGAAAAAGACTTCGCTCATAGATTTTTCCCCGAGATTGGCGATCAATTTCAGGAACAGGAAGTGCCCGGACCACATGATGATTCCATCAGCGGCTGCTGGTACGCCGATGCGCATGATTCTTTTGATGGCGCTTGTGACGGGTTTCAGCATTGAGAGGTGCAGCTTGATACCGCTACGCCCTCTGCAGAGTACGACGAGCATCATAGCGCCGCCGATGGCGCGTCCTGTGACGGTGCCGATGACGATTCCATCGATGCCGAGGGATGGGACCGGGCCTGGTCCGAATACGAGTAGTGATGAAATGATGATGTTGATGACGTTGACGATGCCGAGTATTTTGAGTGGTGTTTTCATGTCGCCGACACCGCGCAGTGCTGCTGCTCCGACGAGTGTGAGGCTTGTGAAGAGGTATCCTGTTGCTTCGAGTCGCAGATATCTTACGACGGTTGTGTATGTTTCGCCTGTCATTTCCTGCCATGATGCGAGGAATGGTGCGATTGTGCAGATGAGTACGAATGCTCCGATCCCCATTCCGACAGCCAGGGCAGCGGATTGATTTGCGAAGTGGTTGGCTTGTTTTTCGTCCCTTGCACCCGTGTGTCTTGCGACGAGAGCAGTTGTTCCTGTCCCGACGAGCATGAACAGCATCGATACCAGCCAGGCGACATAGGCTGCGAGTCCTACTGCGGAGGTTGCTGCTACGCCAAGCCTCCCTGCGAGGTATACGTCGAAGACGCCGACGAGTGAATTGAGTACTTCTTCTCCGAGGATGGGCAGGGCAAGGATGAATACTGCTGTTCCGACGGATCCGTGCAGTCCTGCAGGTCGATTGTTATTGGGTTCTGGTGTTGGCATGTGTGTCGCAATCGGCCCCATGTTCAGTGAATGATCGTGTTCTCAGAGCATACCCTGCAGCCGGTGTTACGGATACTGTTGTCTGGCGTACGATTGATCCCGTGTGTGGGGCTGGTATACTCCGTGGGTCCGGCGTGTGATGAGGATTCGGGATGATCGGGATGGGCGGATTGTCTTCATTGTGGCGGTTTGTCTTCGTGATGGCGTACTGCATTATGATACGGCCTGATGGCTGGTTATGCTTTTTGCGTCTTGTATCGATGTTTTTCATATTTTCAGCGTGGTCGTTCGGCCACTATTATCCTGTTGGAGCCGTATTGTGCTGATAGTTTTGCGCGCTTTGTTTGTTCTTGCACTGGGTGTTGTTGCGATCACATTTGTGGTGGGTGACGAATCTGCGTCTGGTGGTATCGCGTGGTTCACGCAAAATGCTGATTTGCTGCTTATCAGCTGCATCGGTGTTGCGTTGATCGTGATTGCGATCGATATTTTTCTGCCGCAGAAGAGTCTTACGGCGATTTCCGGGGTGTTTTTCGGATTTGTTGTTGGGATGGTCATTGCGTATGGTCTGTCGCTGATTGTGGATCTGGCGGTGAATCCTCTGACGCGGACCTTTCCCACCCTGCGGAGTCCGGTCTTTGGTGAAGTTGCGGTTCAGGAGCTGGTCGTTGAGGTTGATCCGAAGACCGGTCAGCAACGCCATGTCCCTATTCGCAGGATCGAACGGAAGCAGATTGGGTATCAGGACCACCCATTTATCAGCACTGTGAAATTGATGATCGGGGTGATCTGCTGCTATCTGACGATCAGTTTCATCTTGCAGACGAAGGACGATATTCGTTTTGTGATCCCGTATGTGGAGTTCAGTCGTCAGGCGAAGGGTGGGCGTCCTTTGCTGCTGGATACCTCTGTGATTATCGACGGGCGGATCAATGACCTGTCCGAAACGCGTGTGTTTGAAAGCCAATATATCGTTCCGAGATTCGTGCTAGCCGAGCTTCAGATGGTTGCAGACAGTGCTGACAAGCTGAAGCGGAATCGTGGGCGGCGCGGGCTTGATGTCTTGAACAAGCTTCAGGCGAATCCGGCGGCGGATGTTGAAATTGTTGAAGTGAAGACGGAACCTGGTGGTCCTGTGACGGTGGATGAGCGGCTGGTGGACCTGGCTGTTGCGTTGAACGGTCGGATCATGACAAATGATTACAATCTGAACAAGGTTGCTCAGGTTCGTGGTGTGGATGTGATCAATATCAACGATCTTGCGAATGCCCTGAAGCCGGTGTTGCTGCCTGGTGAGCGTCTGACGGTGAAGATTTTGAAGGCAGGCGAAGCGGATGGACAGGGTATTGGTTACCTTGAGGATGGTACGATGGTGGTCATCGAAGGGGCGCGTCAGAGCATCGGACAGGTTGTTCCGGTTGCAGTGACCAGCTCGTTGCAGACGTCTGCCGGGCGTATGATCTTCGGGCGCGTTGAGGGTGCTGAGGACCCGTCGTCGCAATCTCGTCGGCCACGAAATACGCCACGGACGTCCTGATGTCTCGGGCTGCGTATTCTGACAGGGTGCTGTGGTGAAACATGGGTGTTGCGGTGAAACCGTACTGTGAAAGGTTCTGGTTATGGGTCAAAAAGTTGCCGTCATCATTCCAGCGGCTGGTAAGGCAGAACGCTTCGGTGCCAATGAGAACAAGACGTTCGCGAAAGTTGGGGGTCGCCCGGTGTTTTTGCGTACCGTGGAGCATTTCATCAATCGGGAGGATGTGTGTCAGACGATTCTGGTGGTGTCGCAGTCCGATATTGGGCAGATGAAGACGAAGTATGGACCGAATCTTGGTTTTCTGGGCGTGATGCTTGTTGAGGGTGGGGATCGCCGTGTGGATTCGGTGCAGAAGGGGCTTGAGAAGGTGTCCGAGGAAGCGGATCTTGTTGCGGTCCACGATGCTGCACGCCCGTGTGTGTCGCTGGCGATGATCGATGCGGTATTTTCCGAGGCGGGTAAGACGGGGGCAGCTATTCTTGGTGCCCCTGTGACGGGAACGCTGAAACGCGTGGTTGATGGGGTGATCGATGGGACGGTTGAGCGTGAGCGGGTTTATGAGGCGCAGACGCCGCAGGTGTTCAAGCGTGACTTGATGGTGGAGGTTTTTGCAAATCTACCGGACGATCTTGATGCGATCACCGATGACGCACAGCTATTTGAGCTGGCTGGACATAAAGTGTCGGTGGTCGCCTCTGATCGTACGAATCTGAAGATCACGACGAAGGGCGATCTTACGCTTGCCAATGCGATTATTAAAGCACGACCAGTCCCGAAGGTGAAGTCCTTTGGTGCGTTTGAGGAGGCAGAGTGGTAGTCTTTTCGGCGTTCTTTGGAAATGAAAACGGGTCGCGTCACTGAATCGTGGCGCGACCCGTTGTTGATTATGGTTACAACATTTTACATATACAACGTTTTACATGACAGATTGCACCGTTTGTGTTCTGAGCAACCTGCTTTTATCCGCCTGCTACTTACGACGACGGCGGGTGGTGGTTTTGAGTCCCATGAGCGAGAAGAACGCCAGGGGCAGGCAGAGCATACCCATCGAACCGCAGAGTCCGCCTCCGCCACAGGTTGGCATTGCTGCACCCCCGTCTGCCTGGGCAACGCGTGGGACACCGGCTGCAAACTTACCGAGCGTGTTGGTTTCGACCCATGCGAAGTTGTTGGTGGTATCGACACCGTAGTCGCCGAGTGAACCGGTCGGAGCAGACGAACCGGCGTCGAAGTCTCCGGTGATTTCATACTCGCCGGATGCGACGTTAAGACGCTGGATGCGGACGTCTGCTTCGCGGATGTTGTTGAGGTCTGCCTCGAAGTAGGTCAGCGCAACGGTGATGATGCTCTCGGTTGTGAGGCCTGTTGCATCGAGCGTTACGCTTCCACCGAGGGTTTCCTCATTCTCAAAGCCGGGGAATCCAGGCAGGATACGGGCAGCCTGGACATCTGGTGCAGCGTCGTATGTGACGTCGAATGTGACGCTGGATCCGACGTTGGAGGCAGCCAGGAAGGTGTTGGGAGCGTCTCCCGATGGGTCGGTGACCTCGACGGACGCACCACCCTGGTTATCGATCTGGAAGTTGACGTCGGCTGCTGTGGGGAGATCGTTGAGGTCTACGATGTAGTCTCCTCCGTCACTGTCGGTGACGGTGACGGTCTGGTCGCCAGAATCATCGATCGCGACAGCGATTTCCGATCCTGTTCCAGAGCCTGAGACGTTCATTGAGATGGCCTGCGTTCCGTCGGTGTTGTTGACGGTGAGCGTTTGAGACCCATCTTCCTCGAAATTGAGGTCCATGGCTGATCCGTCATCTACTCCCGAAACCGTGATCGTGAGATCTGGGTTGCCTTCGTCGCCCACTGTGAGGCGGGTCATTCCATCGCCATCTGTTTCGAGTTTCACTTCCTTGCCTTCATCGAGACCATCCACGACGACTTCGACACTGTCGTTGGCGATGTCTGCTCGACCGGTATCGTCGGATTCTTCGATGACCGGGATGCGTGATGGCGGATCATCGCCTGTGGCGACATCTTCGTCGGTCGGATCATTTCCATCGGTGGGCGCGTCGTCGCCACCGGTTGCCATGTCGTCCCCGGCGCTTCCATCATCGACCACTTCGCCATCCGTGCCGTCCGGATCGGTTGTGGTGGTGCTGTCACCACCTCCACCGCTTCCGCCGCCACCGCCACCTGTCGTGCTGCATGTTCCGGTCCAGTTGATGATATCTGCACCGTATGTGACGCCTGTCAGTGTGAGTTGACACTCAGCAGCCTTTCCGCCCGTGTCTGTGTATGTGCCACGGGTCACGGTCGCGTTCTGGAGTGTCACATTTGTGGAGCTGCCCTGGTTGAATGTCCAGACGCCTGCTCCAGTCGTGGTGTCGAGGATGATCGGAGTTCCGGAGGCCTGGCCATTGAATGAGACCGTGCCACTTCCGCTGACAATGACCGCCGAGCCAGGATAGAATTTGATCTGACCGCTGGGTTGATTGTTGATGAACGATCCGGTCGAATTGACGTTGATGTTTCCTGAGACGTAATCGAAGGCGTCCGAGATGGTATAGTCGCCATTCGAGCCGCCGATCGTGATATCCCCGAAATGGTAATCATCGTTGGCGAGGCCTGTGATTGTTTCAGCTCCAGAGGCGGAGTTGAGATTGATGATCGAACCGTCGGCTGCGTCGAGGTTGACATTCGCTCCGGCGGCTGAAACGGTGAAACTTCCGAAGGTCGTCAGTGTTCCCGGTCCTGCCACGGTGATTTCGTCTGCATCGTCGCTGAATGTGATATCGTCGTTTGATCCGGCTGAACCAATGACGACGGTTCCAGCGTCAATGTCGAGTTTGACACCCGTTCCGTTTGCGAACGATGTGGTGATCCCCGGCTTGATTGTGAGGCTGCCGGTACCGGTTTTCTGGATCGTGTCACCGTTTTCGGGCAGGTCAGCGAATGCGTTGGTAATGGTTGCGCTTCCATTGCCCGCGAAGAGCAGGATGCCCGCACCCGCACCCGCACCTGTGAAGTCCGGCGTCAGCGTCGTGATGGTGATGTTCGCTCCTGTTTCGAGCGTTACGGTTCTCGTAGCGTTCTGCGTCTGCACGTCGAGTGCCTGGATCGTACCAGCCCCCGCAAGTGTCAGGTTGTTGCCGGCAGCATCGACGGATTGTGTCCAGGTGACGCCCGACGCGACATCGAAAATACCAGCAGCCGAAACGGTCAGCGTCGTGATACTTACATCGGCGTCAATGTCGAGGCGGTCGGAAGCGGTGTTCACCAACGCGGTGGTCAGCGTTCCCGTACCCAGAAGTGTCAGCGTCTTCGCAGTGCCCATGTTTGCGGTGGCTGTCAGCGTCTTGGTGGCTGCGATGTCGATGGTTCCGTTCTGGTTCTGTGTCAGTGTCGTGACGGTGTGGGATTCGTTGACGTCGAAGATCGCTCCGACGGCTCCGATGACCAGGGTCGTGATCGTACCTGTTTCAGCGGCGACGAATGTACCACCCGCACCATTCAGATTGACCGTACCGGAGAGCGTTGCTCCATTGTTGAGCGTGACAGAGCCCGAGGTATTGGTCGCGTTGAGGTTTGTGATTGTCTTGGCGGTGTTCAGATCTACCACGCCGCCCGCCGTATCCAACTGAACCGTGCTGACCGTGCCCGAACCCGCCTCGGTGATCGTCAACGTATTGTCGTTGACGTCGATGGTGGTTGTCATGGTCGTTGCGGCTATCTCTAGCGTAAGATCACCACTGCCAGCGGTCATGTTGACTGCCGTTGGGGTTGTGGTGATATTCGCATCTAGGGTCGCACCATCTGCCGCGACGGTCACCGAGAAACCAGTCAGGTTGTCAGCGTCTGCTCCGCCGATTTCCAGTTCGGACGCCGCATTGTTCATATTGACGGTTGCTGTGAACGTATCCTGGGCACCACCACCGGAACCGTTGAGCGTCAGCTTGTTGGCACCGAGGTTGATGGTGTTGGAGACGGTGAAGTTGATGGTGTTTCCGAGCGTGATGACGCCTGCGGCTGTGTGTGTCAGCGTTGTCACTGTGGCAGCAGCGTTTGCAAGGATGGTAGCAGCCGCAGTATCCAGCAGAACCGTGCTGACCGTGCCCGTCTCCGCCAGTGTCAGACTGTTGGCATTGACATCGATGGTGGTCGTCATGGTCTTGCCGGTGGCGACCTGAAGCGTGAGATCACCGCTGGTGGTGGTCATGTTGACAGCCGTTGGAGAAGTGTTGATATTCGCGTCGAGTGTCGCTCCATCGGCTGCGACGACCACCGTGGTGCCCGTGACATTGTCTACATCCGCCCCGGTGATTTCGAGTTCAGAGGACGCATTGTCCAAGTTGACTGTGGCTGTGAATGTGTCCTGTGCTGTTCCACCAGAACCCGCCAGCGACAGTTTGAATGCCCCCAGGTTGAAGGCATTTGTGACGGTGAAGTTGACCCCGTCGCCAAGATTGATCGCTCCCGCCGCAGTATGCGTGATCGTGGTGGCGGTGGCGTTTGCATTGGCCTGAATCGTTGCAGCGGTAGTATCCAGCTGAATTGTGCTGACCGTTCCGGTTTCCGCCAGTGTCAGAGTATTGGCATTGACATCGACGGTCGTGGTCATAGTCTTGCCGGTGGCGACCTGTAGCGTGAGATCACCGGAAGTGGTGTCCATGTTGACAGCCGTGGGTGCAGTGTTGATGTTGGTGTCGAGTGTTGCACCGTCAGCAGACACTGTGACCGTGAAAGCTGTGATGTTGTCCACGTCTGCACCTGCGATTTCAAGCTCTGACGCTGCATTGTCAAGCTGAACCGTTGCGGAGAATTGATCCTGCCCGCCAGCACCGGAACCATTGAGCGTGAGCTTGTTGGCTCCGAGATTGAAGGCGTTTGTCACGGTGAGGTCGATGGTGTCTCCGAGCGTGATGACGCCGGCGGCGGTGTGTGTCAGGGTTGTGATGGTCGCAGCCGCAGATGCGAGGATGGTCGCAGCCGCGGTGTCAAGCTGGACCGTACTGACCGTTCCGGTTTCGGCGAGCGTCAGGGTATTGGCATTGACATCGATCGTGGTGGTCATCGTCTTGCCAGCCGCTACCTGAAGTGTGAGGTCACCGCTGGTCGTCGTCATGTTGACGGCTGCGGGTGCTGTGTTGATGTTGGTGTCGAGTGTTGCACCGTCGGCTGCGACTGTGACGGTAAAGCCCGTGACGTTGTCTGCGTCCACGCCTGCTATTTCCAGCTCAGAGGAAGCATTGTTCAGGTTCACCGTCGCGGTAAATGTGTCCTGAGCACCACCGCCCGAACCGTTGAGCGTGAGCTTGTTGGCTCCCAGATTGAATGCGTTTGTAACGGTGAAGTTGATCGTGTTTCCGAGCGTGATGACGCCAGCAGCCGTGTGCGTGAGGTTTGTGATGGTGCCCGCAGCATTGGCGAGGATCGTACCGGCAGCTGTATCCAACTGAACCGTGCTGACCGTTCCGGTCTCTGCCACGGTCAGCGAGTTGTCGTTCACGTCGATCGTCGTTGTCATCGTCTTGCCGGTGGCGACCTGGAGCGTCAGATCGCCCACGCCAGCGGTCATGTTGACTGCGGTCGGGGCGGTGTTGATGTTCGTGTCGAGAGTTGCACCATTGGCTCCGACGACGACGGTGGTACCGGTAATGTTGTCGACATCAGCACCTGTGATTTCCAGTTCAGATGAGGCATTGTTCAGGTTGACCGTGGCAGTGAAAGTGTCCTGTGCGCCTGCACCGGAACCAGCCAGCGACATCGTGAAGGCTCCCACGTTGATCCCATTTGTGACCGTGAGATTAACTGTGTCGCCCAGATTGATCGTACCAGCAGCCGTGTGCGTCAACGTCGTGATCGTGGCGGAGGCGTTGGCCTGGACGGTTGCAGCGGTGGTGTCAAGCTGGACAGTACTGATCGTTCCCGTTTCGGCGATCGTCAGTGTGTTCGCGTTGACGTCGATGGTCGTCGTCAGTGTCTTGCCAGTGGCGACCTGAAGCGTGAGATCGCCGGAAGTGGTCGTCATGTTGACAGCCGTCGGGCTGAAGCTCTCGTTCGTGTCGAGCGTCGCACCATCGGCTGATACCGTGATGGTCATTCCATTGATGGCATCGAGTACGTTTGAAGCGGTGACCTCGATTTCCCCAGCTGCGTTGTCGAGGACGAAGGTTCCATTCAAGGTTTCGTTGGTTCCACCGCCCGATCCGAGCAGTGTGAGCTTGTTGGCACCGATATTCGTACTGTTCGTGATCGTGAGGTCCACATCATCAGTGTTCAGATCGATCGTAGCAGCCGCCCCATGCGTGAGGGTCGTGATCGTTGCATTCTGGTTAAACTGAAGCGTCGCTGCCCCAGTCACATTGATGTGGTTGATGGTGTCTGTGTTGCCACTGGTCGCGAAAACAAGCGTATTGCTACCGCCAATGACGAGGTTGTTCGCATTGACAGCCGTGTTGAATGTACCCGCTGTCGAGGAGGTAAGGGTAAGGGTCTTCGAGGACGCTGTTGCAGCGAAATCGAACCCCGCAGCAGTGTTGGTACCCGCCACAGTGAGCTGTGCATTGCCTGTCAGCGTCATGGCACCCGCTGCATCCGCAAAGACGATCCTGTTGGTGGATGCCTGGAAATCGATGGTCCCCGTGACCGTGTTGTTCACGATAATACCGGTCACGTTGACAAGTCCCTGGTCCATGGTGAGCGTCGCGGTCGACGAGAACGTAATCGTTCCTGTTCCACCGCCACCGGAGAGAGTAGCCTGTATGGCTGACGCGTTCGTCGCGCCGGAGATCGTAACATCAGTGGCGAATGTGGGCACCGCGCACACGGAGAGCGCGATCGCCGCAATAAAGGACCTTTTGATAGAAGTGGCTTTGACCGTCATGTTGGATACACCTTTCCTGAGAACCTTGTAGCAATCTCTCGGACAGAAGCATTGCACTCGTCCGAGAACCCTATAAGCAATCACACGCAGACCGCCCACACCGGGCGCCCCGTGCTCTTAAACACTGCCGGGGTGTATCGGAGGATTCTGCCCAATGGTCGAGAATGATTTCAATTGACACTAAAAAAGTGCGACCAGATCCTGGGTATATGTGTACATGCAAGGCTGCTTGTGAGGGGCGCAAATATTGCGCGATGCGGGTATATTGCGTGCCGACGCGACGTATAATAATGAACGTACCGCGATTATAATGAATGCAAAGAGAGCAGGCCGTGACGGGACTTAAATGCTCAGGAGTCGTGAAATGGAGAGATCGCCATACAGGAATGACAGGACAGACTGTGCAATGGACCGGTCAGAACTGAAGAATCGTGGGTTGATGAAGGGTGGGCTGATGAAGGGTGGGTCGAAAAAGCGCAGGTTGATGAAGCGTGGGCTGAGAATGCTGCCCGTTGCGGTTGTAGTGTGCGCAGCATTTGCCGGTCCCGGCGGGTGCAACTGGGACCGGAAAAATCGAGATGCAGTGAAGCAGGTGCACGAGCATCCTGCATCCTTGCACGAACATCCAGCATCCAGTGGTACTGAAATATCCGGCGGGGCTGATGGGAGACATAGCAGGGGCGCTGGGACACCCGGCGGGGCGATGGGAATGGATTCGGCAGGGGGTTCGATGGTGTCGGATGAGGCTGGCCATATGGCGCGGGAAGATCAGTCGCGGGCTGCCCGGGCGGCTGGGACGAAAAAACGGACCCGTCCACCGGACAGGCCCGTCGATCGCTCATCTTGAGTCAGCATGACGCTGTTCGCTTTCCGCGTGATGCCGTATTGCTCTCAGCACGACGCTGTTCGCTTTCCGCATGATACGGTTCCGGTTTCAGCGTGATGCTATTCCGTTTTTCAGTATGATGCTGTTCCGCTTATTTTCGCCAGCGGCGTTTTGCTCCCACCAGGGCGACGAAGTTCAGTCCGATAAAAAACATACCGATGGTTCCACAGAATGTCTGGGCACTGGGAAATCCAACCGGGGCGACAATTCTTCCGTCAAGCGCCCGGTCCTGCTGGGGTTCTTCAAGCAAGGCGGGATTGGTGATGTTGATGCGGTCGTCGAATGGTTCGTCCTGGATGTTGGCGAGTCGGTCTGCGTCATCGACCAGAACGAGACGACCGTCTTGCAGCTCCAGCGCGACAGAGGCAGTGCAGACACCATTTTCGTCGCAATTTGCGTCATTTTGCGCCGTGGAGGAAAGGGTTGGTGCCCCCACAAACCCGTCCCCATCGATGTCGAACCCGGGCATGCGCCAGGAATAGAGGATGGCCCAGACGCGCGGATCCGGGAGGAAATCGGTCGTTCCAGAAGGTGCGAGAAGATCCTGCCACCCCAGACCCACACCGCGAGGTGTTTCCAGATTGTCTCCGCGACGAGCCGCTCCACCGCCGTATGGGTCATAGGTGGGGTCATCGTTCACGAGTTGAGCCAGTTCCGCAAAGGTCTGAGTTGCGTAGAGGTTCGTTCCGTCGCCGTTGGCGAAGAGTTCGGCGAACATGCCCTGCGGGAGCGTATCGGGCATATCGGGATCGATGACGATATGCCAAGTTCGCACGTCCGTCAGCCTCCAGAGTCCGTTGCCGTCCCAGTCGACGCCGAGGAGATCTTCAATGGCGGATTCGGGAACCACGCCAGCCTCGAGAAGGTCGCTTCGGAAAATTTCGATCAGATCGCCGACATTTGGCGGATTGTCGATGGACTGGAAGGTCTGAACATTGGGTCCGTCGCAGCCAATGTCGGCGTTTGACTGGCAGCGTCGAATGTCATTGCCCATGTCCATGCCGTTGCCAAGACCATCAAAATCGAGATCGGCAAAGTCTTCACCGAGATCGAAGCGGAAGATGACGTCGCTGGTGTTTCCGAAAGCCCGAGGGTTGATGAGCGGGTCGTCGTCCTCCGTGAGGTCGAGTTTTCCGTCACCGTCCGTATCCGGGTTGGTTGGATCTGTGAAGATAAAACCGTCGAAATCGTGGTTCAACCCAATGGAACCGGAGTTGTCGATGGGAAATTCACCGGGACTTGGCAGGCCGTCACCATTTTTGTCCTGCCATTCACTGGAGTCGAGAATACCGTTTCGATTTTCGTCAATGAACAGGAGTCCGAATACCTCGACGAAATCGGAAATACCATCGCCATCGGTATCGGGATTGAGGGCGCTGGTGGCGACTGCCAATCGAGAAAATATCGGCGTCGGGGGGGTGCCGGGAACGATGGCTGAAGGTGCGGGGTAGAAGACCACGCGGTCCACGCTCCGCTGATCAGCGGTCAACCCTTCAATACCGCCGGTCTCCCAGTTGTCAGGGAGTCCGTCGCCGTCGGTGTCGGGTGCGAGATCCGGAAGCCCATCGCCGTCGATATCCAGCCGGCTGAGTATTCTCGCGACCCGAAGATTCCTGCGACGAAGCCGTCGGCCAGTATCACCTTCCTCATAACCGAAGACGTTTACAAGCTCGGAAGTGGGGATCGACTCAACGCATTGCGACTGCACCACAGCATCATCGCACAGATCCGCCGCCGTTTGTGCATTGGCTGATACAGACGCCATGGCGATGAAGGACGCTGCGATGGACAATTGTTTCGTAGTCTGGAATGCCACTGTTTTGATCTTCATTGGATCAGCCTGTTCTGTCTTATCTGGTGTCCGTCGTTTGTATTTCATCCATTCGGTCAACAACGCGCTCATGTTCTATGGCGTGTATTCACATTCTATGGTGTGCATTCACAAAGGCTTGTTCCACCATTGCAAACTCCATTATCACCGAGGTTGTTGATGTCGTTGCAATCGTCGTCAACGGTGCACGGGAACTCGCATATGTTGGTTCCGAGGTTGCACGTCGCACCTCCAGCATTCCCGAAAATGTTACAGTCGTCATCGGAATCACACGGGAACATCGTCATGTCATCCACCTGACACTGATCGTCAAATTCGTTGCACGCGGCGATTTCGCAGTCGCCAAGCAGACCAAACGTACACGGGGGCGTCCCAAGCACGCAGCCATTCAGGTCCGCGCCAATTGCACCAGGATCACAGGTTTCCGGTCCATCGCAGAAGAAACTGTTGCTGCAGAATGCGTCACTTTCAAAATTGACGCAACCAGTGACAGGATCACAGGAGTCGATCGTACACATGATGCTGTCATCGCAGACGAGGGCTGTCCCGGCTTGACAGTCAAGGACAGCGTCACAGGTCTCAAGTCCGTTGCAGACATCGTTGTCGTCGCAATTGGCATCATCTGCAACATTTATGCAGCCAAGGACCGTATCGCACGAATCATCTGTGCATCCTACGCCATCGTCGCAGTTCAGGGCTGTCCCAGCCTGACAGTCAAGCACAGCGTCGCAGGTCTCAAGCCCGTTGCAGACATCGTTGTCATCGCAATTGTCATCATCCGCAACGTTCATGCAGCCAAGCACCGGATCGCATGAATCGTCCGTGCAACCAACACCATCATTGCAATTGAGCGCAACACCCACATCACAGGTTCCCACACCATTGCAGGTGTCTGTTCCGTTGCAGACATCGTTGTCGTCGCAGCTTGTACCACCTGTCACAAAATCGCAACCCGCAGTGCAGCAGGTTGTCGACAGTCCGTTCAATGCGGACCCGAGATCGCAATCTTCCACACCAATTTGTACAAACGCATCACCACACGTCGCATTCGTACAATCGTTCAGGCATGCATCGTTGTTGCTCAAATTGCCATCGTCGCATTCTTCGCCTGCATCCGTAATTCCATCACCGCACACAGGGTTCATGCAATCACCCTGGCAACCGTCGCCATCGACATTGTTCCCATCGTCGCACTCTTCGCCAGCGGCTGTATTGGTAAAGCCGTCACCGCACACAGCGAGCGTACAATTTCGATCACAGGTGGCAGTATTCTGACCCACCGCACCAGGATCACACTCTTCCGTCCCATCGACCACATTGTCGCCACACACCTGGATGCCAGGGCAGTTCAGGCCATTCAGACTGCAAATGGGGACAGTATTGACGCAGAGCGTCGACACCCTTGAAAAGACTTCCGGGCAGGCGAACGACTGGATGTTGGTCAGGCGACATCGGTAACACCCTGATTGATTGCTGGCGAGGTCTGCCTCCGCGATGATGAGCGTGTCGGTGTTTTCGCCGGATGTTCCAGAAACGGAGGCGTCCGGGAGATCAATATAGTTTTGACAATCGGCGGCAAACTGCCACTGGAAATTCAGAAGAGGTTCATTCACCGCAACACTGAATGTAGCGTCACCACTGTTCGTCAGCGCACATACGCCAACATCAGCCGGCAGGGCAGGGTCTGTGACCTTTGGAACCGTTGGAATGCTGATGCTAAGGTCCGTGAACCCATTGGCACAGGGTGAACCGACGTCTGCGAGAGCGGTCATGCGGAGAAAAACCTCGCCGTTCGTGACGTCGTTGGGACCGGGCAGATACATGGGAGCAGCTGTGGTCGCATCGGGGACAAATTGACCGTCGGAGGCCATCCCGCCGCCAGGTTCTATGTTGGTCCACTGAACGCCAAATGCGAATTCGGTATTGCTGCCCGTGAGTCGCACCGGGGCGACCGTGTCGGGATCAACGGCGCAGACTGTGTTGGATTCTGCCATCGGGTTGGCAACAGGGGTGAGGACAGACGTAATATCCACGAGGGCTGTAAGCTGATTCGCGCACGGAGCGACGGGGTCACAAACCAGCGTACAGGTGTTGACGATACCCTTCGTCGAGGGTGTAAACTCGGCGATGCTCGGATCGACGCCGTCCGGAACCACGATACCGACAGGACAGTTCCAGTTGCAACCGCTGTTGTTCAGAGAGGCAGACCCGTCCAGTGTGACCGGGTTCAGATCGCACGTCTGAATATCAGTCGATGCCGGAACCGGGACAGGTGCGGGCTGGAGATCGACCATCTCCGTATCACTGCTGTCTGTACACACCGAAAATGCGACGGCTGTCAGCGTCAGTGTGACAGGATCAGGATCCGTGGTTGAGGGAGTATAATTCGTGGCGACCGCCGTGGGATCGTCGAAAACCCCATTTCCATTGGTGGTCCAGAGAACACTTTCATCGAATTCAGTGTTACCAGCAATCGCGACAGGCGTGAGTCCGTCGGAGCAGGTGGACGGATAGGGTCCGCCAGCGTCCGAGGTCGGATTCCTGCGGACCGTAACATCGACCGCTTAAGCATCGGTGCATCCATTGTTGTCAGGCCGGGCCAATGTGACGGTATAAGTACCGGTAAAATCGTCAAGGTCGACGGGCAGGACAGCGCTCAGGTCGATGATGAGATCATTATCGACGCAATCCGCCGCCGGGCAGGGCGAACCGTCCGGAAGGGTCCAGGTGTAGTCAAGGTCCGGATTATCAGCCGGATCAGGCGTGGCCGCGAGGTTGATGATGTTGTCCTCGCAGACATCGAAATCAACCACCGGGGTCATCGCAACGCCATCAAGGATAGAACCGGTGGGGATGAGATCGACCAGTACCTGCTCCGTGACTGTGACGCCGGCGCTGAGATCCCGCAGGCTGAACTCAAAACGCACAGTCGGAGGCGGGTTCAGTCCGACAAATTTCCACTGGTTATCGAAGGCCAGGTCGTTGTCGCCCTGTGTAACCGTAGAGGCAAGCTCAAATTCTCCAACATCGGTCGCAGTCGATGGATCCACCGCATTGAATTTGAACTCGAACATTTCGCCCGGACCACTGCCCTCCCTCCGGGTTCCAGACAATGCGATGAAGAACTGATCGTCTGGTGCAGTCACGCAACCTGTGGGAGCAACACTGAACGTGTCGATGGATACCTGCCCGGATCCGGAGAATGGGCTGACATCCAGAACGGCGAAATCGGACGTTTCTGCGCCCACGGCATCGCGGACCATGATTTCGACGCGGACACTACCAAGCCCGCTGCCAGCCTCAAAACGTCGCGTGCGGACAACACTGGTGGCGTTCCCAGCCGGCACCAGTCCACAATTACAATCCGTGAAATCAGTGAACACATCGTTGCAATCCCCCTCAGCCACAAGCGTACTGCCCGTGGGGACAGCGTTGGCGAAGCGAAAACACATGTCGTACGGCGGGGTTCCGCCTGCGATGGTTCCTGTAATCTGCGTCGATCCGACGGAATCCTGCACAACGGTGGACCCTGGACTGGCATTCACGCTCAGCGTTTGAGAGGAGGAGATAATCAGAGGGACCGTCGTGCTCACTGTAGCTCCAACAGCGTCGTCGATTCGGATGTTGACGAGGTCGGTACCGGTTGTGTCCGGCGGTGCGGAATAGGTGACCTCACATTGCTCAAGCTCACCCAAACCACTGCACTGCAAACTGGACAGACCACCGCCAGGGTTGTTGGTTCCTTCTGCGATAGCGTACGATATGGTATAGGGTGGTGTTCCACCTTGAGCGGCGGTTTTCAACACAGAACTGGTACCAGGCGGAACTTGAGCAGGCGTGGCAGACGCTTCTGCGATGCTCAGTGGACCAGCCGACGTCACCGTAAGCGCAGCAGTCGTGCTGAGACGGTTCCCGGAAAAATCCTGAACCTCAACCGTGAAAAGAACATTTCCGACATCCTGAGGAGCGATGTAACTGGCGTTGGCGATGGTGACACCTTCACTGGCCACCATCTCCCTGACCTCGAAGGAT
>JAJRYY010000006.1 GCA_024275565.1 Planctomycetota bacterium | reverse complement strand
CCAGGCCAGGGTCGCCCGGCAGCGGGAGGAGCCCCCAGCGATTCCTGGATCACGGGGAAACCAGGGTGGTAGGCGAAGGTTCCGGGGAGTCGGACGCTGTCACGGGCCAGCAGGTAGAATACGTCATTCTGCTGGACGAGGGCGAAGGGGTCACGATAGCGACAATCGATGACGATACGTCCGGGTGCGAATCGTTTGACGGTGGCGACACGAGCGACCCACGCACTGTCGTCGAGTGCGAAGGCGATGTCGCGGCAGAGGCGATCGTCTATCCATGGTCGACCGGAAATCACCTGTTCGACGACAGCGTGCACATAGTCTGCGAGTGAGTCTGGAAGGTTGTTGTAACGGATGTCCGGTTCGACGTTGTAGGAACCCCGCGCGTGGACATAAGATTCCAGATTCCTGACACCCCAGACGCCGGCTGCCAGGACGAGGCCGATGGCGATGGTCTGCACGGTGCGAAGGATGATCCGCCGCCGGGTTTCGGGATCCATCTTCGACACGGGGCGTTTCTTTTTAGACGACCGCTTTCCGGGTTTTTTACCTTTGAACCAGCCCATCATATTGACATCCGACTGATTGCCATCTCAATCACGCTTTGACACAGTTGATCGAAAGTGATGTCACACCGGGCGGCTGCCTTGGGCAGAAGCGAGTGGCTTGTCATTCCGGGGATGGTGTTGATCTCGATCGCAAAGGGTTTCGGCGTATTGGTGGAATTTTGTAATTTGTTGTCGACCATCCAGTCCACGCGGCCAAAGTCGCGACACCCGACCGCCTTGAACGCTTTAAGGCTCATCTCCTGCACCTGTTCTAGCAATTCGGCGGGGAGGCCGATATCGAAGAGGTACTCTGTGTCGTCGTCGAGATATTTCGCCTCGTAATTGTAAAATTACCGGTGTGTTCGGATTTCGCAGACGGGCAGCGCACGGTCACCGAAAATACCGACGGTCAGTTCGATTCCCTGAATATACTGTTCCACAAGCGCCTCGCCATATTCGCCGACGACGGTCTCCAGCGAGGATCGTAGCGTTTCGATGTCACGGGCGATGTAGGTATGGACGCTGCTCCCTGAGCTTCGCGGTTTGACGACGACGGGCAGGATGGCTGCTTCGATGGCGGCGTCGATGCGTGCCGGTTTGATGAGGTCGAATTTGGGCGTCGGGATGCCGGTTTCGATGAATGTTGCCTTGGTGTTGATTTTATCCATCGCCAGGGCAGACGCGTCTGCACCCGTACCCGTGTAAGCCATTCCCCGCTCGTCGAGGATCGTCTGGACTGCGCCATCTTCGCCAAATTCGCCGTGCAATGCGATGAAAACGACGTCAGCCACGCGATCCAGAGCGGTAAGATCGTCCGGACCAATATCGCAAAGTGATACGCGGTGTCCGATCCGGGTCAGTGCATCACGCACCATCGATCCGCTTTCCTTGCTGACCTCCCGCTCCATACCCGGACCGCCCGCGAGTACGGTGATGTCGAGCGAGCGGATGTCCTTGGCTGCGACGTTCGCGGAAACGCTGACAGGGGCGACCTCTGGAGTACTCGTGCTTTGTATGGATGCGTTTGATTTCATTTTCCTGCCTCGGACTGGGAAGTACGACTCCCGACCCCTTTCCATCTCATGATGACTGGGTGGCCCATGTCTTCAGACATGGGGGAGTCGATGATAGCGTGCCTTGCAGGTGGCGTTCGACGGTCGGTGGTGTCGTGAATCATCGGCTCCCCCACCTCTAAAGAGGCGGGCCACACATCCTGAAGGGGTGGGCCAGACATCCTGAAGAGGCGGGCCAGACATCCGTTCGCTCCGTTCGAGACGCTTGCGGCAGGCAACAGCCTGCCCTACAAAGTCCTGCCGACCCCCGCGCCAACGGGCGTCCATACATCGATCTCGGTCTCCAATTCTATATCGAAACGACGCTTCACGGTATCCTTGATCGTGTCGATCAGCGCTAAAACGTCGTCACTCGTCGTATCAGTACTGGTAACGATGAAATTGGCATGTTTCTCGGATACAACGGCTGCTCCGCACGATGTACCTTTCAGGCCCGCCTGATCGATCAATGCACCGGCGGACGTCCCTTCGGGGTTCTTGAAAATACACCCCGCGCTCTTGTGGCTGAAGGGCTGACTCGCCTTTTTCTCCTCCCAGATGCTGTGGAATCGCTCCAGAGTCCTGGCGGGGTCTTCGGGTTGAAGTTGCAGTCGGACCGACGTTGCGAACGAACCCTCCAGATTCGACCGGCGATATCCGAAGGCACAATCGTTCCGCGGCTGCACCTTGAGATTGCCCTCCGAATCGACAACAGTCACGCTTTCCACCACGCCTGCGATATCACCATATTTCCCGCCAGCGTTCATTCGGACCGCACCGCCCAGCGTCGCGGGGATACCCGCCAGAGCTTCGAGACCAGCCAGTCCGCGTCGAGCACATTCACCAGCCAGCGTGTACAAATCCACGCCACCGCCAGCCACCACCGCACTCGCCTCACCCTCCGCACCCGCCTCAAAACGCGACGCCGTAAAGGTATCTGCGTCCAGTCGGACGACCACGCCATCAAAACCGGCATCGGAGACGAGTACATTGGCACCGCGACCGAGGATTTTCATCTCTATATTGGCTGTCCGGGCGCGGTGGATCAGGTCGGAAAGGGCGGTCTCATTACGCGGAGAGACCATCCACGCAGCCGGTCCGCCGAGGCGAAAAGACGTGTGTTTTGCGAGCGGTGCATCGTCAGTGACCGCTCCGTCGAATCCTTCCAGCCAATTCATTCGCCAGCTTCCATATATCGCCCGCCCCCATTGTAACGACAACATCGCCGCTGGCCCACTCATGCTGAATTGCGTCTGCAATGCTGTCCATGTCAGCCATATGTCGGACCTTCACGCCATTTTTTTCGATGCGGTCCACGAGCATGGCTGCACTGGTCGTGTCCACATCGTTCTGCGAGTCCCGCGATCGGTAGATGCGCGGAATGATGACCTCGTCTGCGGCGGAGAAGCACTTGGCGAAGGCGTCCATGAGGATCCGCGTGCGCGAGTGCTGGTGTGGCTGGAAGACGACCCAGAGGCGGGAAGGGCGGTATCGCAGACGGATCGCGTTCAGGGTGACACTGATTTCGGTGGGGTGGTGGGCGTAGTCGTCGAGGACCGTAATGCCATTCTCGCTGCCCACCAGCGTCAAGCGTCGATCGACCCCCGTGAACGATGCGATGCCCTCGGACAATGCTTCCCGCGTCGCACCAGCGTTCCATGCGAGGGCGATGGCTGTCAGCGCGTTGGAGACGTTGTGCTGCCCGCAAAGCGACAGTGACGCGGAGAACAATTCCACGCCCTCGAACAAGACGTCAAAGGTCTGCCTGCTGCCCTCTTCGCGGAGCCTGCCGTTCTCTTCGCTGAGATTGCGTGCTTCCCAGGTGGAGCGGTTATCGAACCCGATCGTCTCGACACGGGCGGATGCGTTTGCGACGGCGGCTGCGGCGTAGACGTCGTCCTGCGGGGTGACGATCAAACCGTCGGGATCGACCTGAGCGGCGAATTCCGAGAATGCGTCCACGATGTCGTTCAGGTCGCGGTAGCAATCGAGGTGGTCGGCTTCGATGTTCAGGATGGCCGCGTATTTCGGTTCGAGGTGCAGGAAGGATCGGTCGAATTCGCAGGCTTCTACGATGAAATGCTCGCCCATGCCCACGCCCGATCCACCGCCAAGCTGCTCGACGTTCGCCCCGATGACGAAGGAGGGGTCGAGGCCTGCGGTTCGGAAAAGATGGGCGGTCATGGCGGATGTTGTGCTCTTGCCATGCGTTCCGGCGATGGCGACGCCGCTGCGGAGGTGCATGAGCGAACCGAGCAACTGTGCATATTTGATGGTCGAACAGGCAGGATTTTCTTCCGAAGACGCTCTCGCAGCCTGTAGTTCCGGGTTCGCGTCGGGGACAGCCGCACTGTATACGACGCAATCCACATCAGCCGGGATGTTGTCCGGGTGCTGACCCACATGAATCCTCGCGCCCGCTTCCGTCAGCTCGTCGAAACCGTCGAATTTGCCGCGATCCGATCCGGACACGACGGCTCCGCACTGCAGAAGCAGGCCCGCCGCCCCCCGCATCCCGCATCCGCCGATGCCGATGAGATGTATCTTTTTTCCACGCATATCGATCTCGGGCAGTCGCAACCGCGCCCGCGCCGTCTGCGTGCATAATAACTGATGCATTTGAAAAAGCTGCACGATTTTGATCTCTCTTTGAAAGGTAGGTGCCTGCACCCATCATCGTCGCGCGGGCAACTTTCTCTCCAATCCTGACAGGGTGGCTGAGACGATGATACCGGCAGGTTGAAGACAAGTGCAAGAGAGTATCGGCGGGAGATGCACTTGGAGCAGGGTGGCCCACCTCCTCGGAGGTGGGGGAGTCGATGACCGACGCTCATACCAGCACGAAAACGCCGGGTGCCACCGGCGGCTTGTCCGCCAGTGGTCTTGCGACGCCACTTGCGGATAAGCCAGACTGGTAGGGCAGGTCGTTCTTTCGCCTCAAGGCGAAAGGTTGACCTGCCTCCACCATCCGCGTCATGAGCAGCCGCGCAGGGTGCGTCCCGGACGTCCTTCTTTTTTCCGGGGCGGGTGCGGGCTTCCTGCCGAACAACCGGGTTGCGTTGGCCCATGACATGGTACATGTGTATTGCTTCAGTCGGAATTGTTCAATTCCGACTGAAGCAATACACTGGCACGCGTCGCGTTCGTGCTAATGGCACCTACAGCACGACGGCGAACTTAGTTCAGCGGGTCGGAGGGAAGTGGTTCGTCGTTGGTGGATCGCCGAAGCTCACCGTCCAGGTCGTGCTTTCAGTAAGCACAGGGATCGGATCTGGGGTTGATTCCCCAACTGCCGCAACCCTTGAGTTGCCGGGCAAACCGCGACTGTTACAGAATCAGCAGTAAGGAAACACCTATGAATTTGTCCATGATTGCGCTCTTGATAGCTCACTTCTCCACAGCGATTGCAGAGCCCCCAAGCCGTGACAAGCATTCCGCGCGACGCGAACAGGATGTCGCCAAATTCGCAAAACTCCTTGCGAAAAACGACATCGCAGATCTTCCAGCATCCTTCAGCTTCTGGCGTTCGGAGGGATCGCTCGAGTTCGGCACTGTCAACGCGACGCGCGAAAGCACCTACACAGCAGTTCGGGTCATCTATCCAGTCACCGGGCTGGGGGACCGTGGTCACACTTTTATCTTTGCAGAAGATAAGCGTTGCATTCTGCATATGCGAGATTCGATAACACCGCTGCACTGGAACAGTGGGGGTTTTGTTGATCTCACGGGTAACGGTCGAGTTGAGAAAGTGGCTGTTTTTCCCATCGACGGAGATGATGAAGGCGGCCCAGTTTCAGGGAGTTTCAGAAGTCGCCTTCGCGTATGGTCATTCCCTCATGACTCCCCAATGCTCATCCTGGACGCAGTGCTTTCGGAGCGTGGCCGCCCATATGTGAATGACTCTATCACGGTACGGATCGTTTACGACGAAAAGACGAAGGTCTGGAGCATCTCGCTTGAGGAGATCAATGGAAAGACGCACGGACGATTCTACTGGTCAGCCGAGAAGCAAAAAATCGTAGCTGATGGCTTGGACAAGGAAAGATGCAGGATGCGGAAACTTGATGTTCCTGCAATTGGGAAGTGTATGATGCATCCCGATGTAGCAGTAAATCGCGGGGAAGGATGCCCGGTTTGTGGTATGCAACTGCCAGAGGATTGGTCCGGAGATGGGAAGGGCGAGTAGCTAGCCAGGTAGTTCGGGCACTGCCCGGCATCGACATACCAGTGGCACCCGTCATTTTAGGATGGACGAAGCATTAGGTGGTAACGCTGCAGCACAAGGCTTCGACAATATCATCCGCAGCCGTGGGGTGTCCGAGCGATTTCGCACGCCGCGCCATCTCCGATCGTCTCGCCTCGTCGCTCATCAAGGTCGCCAGAATCTTATGCAATCTGGGGGCGTTTTCATCGGGTGTGATCCGGTCTTCAAGCAGCACTGCAGCTCCGCATTTTTCGAGTTCGCTCGCGTTGGCGTGCTGATGGCGATCCCGATGGTAGGGATAGGGCATGAGCACCGACGGAACGCCCATCACTGTCAATTCTGCAAGCGTCGATGCACCCGCCCGGGACAGAACCAGATCCGCGATCGACAACGCATCAGCCATTCGATCCGTGTAGGCGACCGCTTTTGCTCGGATGTTGCACTCGGCGTAGGCGGCCTGGACCGTGCATAAATCCGCCTCGCCCGTGAGGTGGAGTATTTGCCAGCCGGGAATATGCTGGAGTTTGTCCATGGCTGACACGATCGCTTCATTGATTGACCGCGCACCCTGCGACGCACCTGTGACCAACAAGATTTTACAATTTGGGTCGAGTCCGAAATGCGACATCGCGCGATCCCGATCGACCCGCTTCATCCCCTCCCGGACCGGGCAGCCGGTGACCATCACACGTTCCGGATGTCGAAACGCTTCGCGCGTACAGTCCCACTGTGCGAAGATGAGATCAGCCATCTTCCCGAGGTAGCGATTGGCTTTGCCGGGCACGGCGTCGGGATTCAGAAGCGACGTGTGGATCCCCATCCGGTGGGCGACGGAGATCGGGGGGCCGCTCCCGAATCCGCCGCTGCCGATCACGAACGCGGGGCGACATTGTGTGAGCAGTTTCGAGACCTGAGCAGTGGATGCCCGCCAATGTCTGAAAAACGCGATCGCTTGGAGGGGTGACGAGGGGAGCGGCCGAACGGGTTGAGCGATGATCTGTGTTGAGGTAGGGAGTTTTCCCGATCCGGTGCTTCGGGCAGTCGCGGGTAGATCTGCTGATGCGAGGATTCTGGCGTCGATGTCTCGATTTGTGGTGAGAAAAGTGAAGCGTGCATTCTTGAAGCGACGCTTGAATGCGTGTGCAAGGCTTATGAGTGGGTAAATATGCCCACCCGTACCGCCACCAGCGAAGCAGATGAGCGGGGCGTCATCGTGATCGGCATCTGAGGGGGTCATGATGCCGGATCTGGCAGTGGTCCACTTACGCCAAGCGTCGCCATGCCAGTCATATCAGCCTGCCGGGGACGGACCGCGCCAGCGAGCAGTCCTACCGTGAGGCAGAATATCAATAAGCTGGATCCGCCGGCGGAGATGAATGGCAGGGCGATCCCCTTGGTGGGCGCCACCACAGTGACCACCGCGATATTCATCAATGCCTGGAACGCGATGGTGGCTGTGATGCCGAAAATGAATAATTTTCGGAAACCGCCGTCGTCGGTTGCGACGCGATTCATGGCCAAGATTCCGAGGACGACGAATGCGGTGAAGAGTAAAATCACAATACCGCCACCGAGGATTCCGGTTTCCTCGCATAGGAGTGCGAAGATGAAATCCGTCCGATATTCAGGTAAATACCCCTGTTTTGCCATTCCGGACCCCAGACCCTGACCTGTCCATCCTCCAGAGGCGATTGCAGCCAGCGACTGGATCTGGTGATACCCCTTCCCGAATGGATCTTCCCAGATTCGCAGGAACCCCAACAACCGCTTCATCCGGTATTCATGGGTGAAGAACATGGCGACGATCGCCCCGACGGCCGGGATTGCCCAGGCTGCCAGGGTTGCGATCCGAATTCCCCGGACCAGCAGCATGGATCCGCCCACTGCGGCGAGAAGGACTGCGGTTCCGAAATCCTCATTTCCGATCATACCGCACAGCAGTGCGAGAATGAGCATAGGCCACCACAATCCCGGGTCAGCCTTTCTGGTTTTTCGTCCTGACAGGAAGGCAGCCAGGAAGACGACGATGGCTGGTTTCGCGAGTTCGGACGCCTGGAAACCGATGACGCCCAGATCGATCCATCTTGCCCGGCTGTTGCGTATGACGCCGATCCCCGGAACCCACACCGCTCCCAGCGCTACCACAGCCAACGCCAGCAACAGGAGCGACGGTTGAAAAAGCGATCCCTCCCGCCATCGCAGGATGGCAGGGTCGATATAGGACGATGCAACCAGGACACAGAACCCGATGGCAGCGAAAAGCCACTGCCTTGCGAGCGGGCTTTGATCCTTTGTGATCACATCGGCCAGGGAATGATCCAAAGACGTCCCGGCGGACGCCTGAATCACCACGCCGATCATCATCAGGATTCCCGTGACGATGATCAGCCAGGTACTCAGTGCATTGGAACCGTTTTCTTCGTGTTGCATAATCGTCATCCCTGACGGTCTGTTGCTGCGATTTGTTCATTGCAGACGTTTATATTCAGTGTCGAACACTCTCTCTACCCAACGGTCCGCACAGCGGACCCTACGAGCTACCGATCACAGCGGACCCTACATGCGGACCCTGCGAACTGCATGCGGATTCTGCGAACGGCATAAGGTTGCATCCGGGTGTAGTTGTTCTGCATTACCGCAGTTTCACAGTGGCCAGGGCAAAGACTGCGCACATGACCGCGATCAGCCAGAAACGAACGACCGTTTGCACTTCGCTCCATCCCGCCAACTGAAAGTGATGGTGGATGGGCGCCATTAGAAACAACCGTTTCCCCCTGGTCAATTTGAAATATCCTACCTGCAGGATGACGGAAAGCGCTTCTGCGACAAACACACCACCGACGAGCAACAGCATCAATTCCTGCCGCGTGACGATCGCGATGTATCCGATCAAACCACCCAATGGCAGTGATCCGGTGTCACCCATGAAGACTTTGGCCGGGTGGCAGTTATGCCATAAAAATCCGAGGCAACTTCCCATCATGCTACCGGCGATCACGGACAATTCACCGGATCGTGGAACGTGGGGGATGAGTAATTTTGCTGCGATTTCTTCACTGCCAGCCGCATACGCCAGGATCATGAGTACGATGCTGCATACGGCGACGCACCCGGAGGCCAGACCATCCAGACCGTCCGTAAAGTTTACCGCGTTCGACGTGCCCGCGACGACCAGAACCGTCAGAAACATGAATATTCCGGTCCCGAGCAGCCAGCCCTGCTTGTAAAACGGGACCATGAGTACCCGGTAGGCTTCGATTTCCTGAGGCGCATTGGCGGGACCGATGACTGCATAGTTGCTTTGTCCGTGGCGGTAGATGAAGTAGCCGAGCAGCACACCCAGTCCGACCTGGAAAAGCAGCTTTTCATACATTCTCAGCCCGTCGCGCGTCCCGGATTTCAGTCCGGCGGTCAGTTTCAACCAGTCGTCTATGGCTCCGAGCGCTCCAAGCCACACAAGACACAATAGTCCCATCTGTACGTAGAAATTGAGGATGTCTCCGAAGGCGATGATGCCCATCGCCAACGCCGCAATGATGAGCACCCCGCCCATGGTCGGAACGTCATATTTGTCCGCAGTCATCTCGTTCAGGGCTGCGTGGTCAAACTCCGGACGATCGCCGAGCTTCAACCGGGTTAGCTGGCGGATGACGTATGGACCTGCCAGGACCACCGCGAAAAAGCAAAAAATGGCTGCAAGCGTCGCCCTGAAGAGCGGATTTTCATACGCATAATGCTCACCGCCAAGCAATAGTCGAAACAGGTGATAAAACAACGCCTCTGCCTCCCGCCATCCTCATCATTACGAATTCTGTAGTCCGCTCGTACCATCTGTCGTACTCTTTGTTTCCACAGCTTTCCCGTCGTCCACAGCTTCCCCAAAGACTTCCTGGATACGCCGCGTCACACGGTCCAGCGCGATCCGCCTTGACCCCTTCACCAGCACGAGATCATTTGGGCATAACCAATCACGAAGCGATCGGCAGACCTCCTCCGCGTCATCGACGGCGTGCGTTTCAACACCATCGCCCAGGTTGCATCCATCTCGCACCCCCCGTGCCACATCTCCTGCATGCGTCCCAACTGCGATCACCAGGTCTGCACCAGCTTCGCGCAACAGTCGTCCTGTGCGTTCATGATGGGATACCGCTTCATCGCCCAGCTCCAGCATATCGCCCACGATGAACACGCGTCTTCCCACACCTTTATCTGCTCCGGCGTTCCTGCTTATGACACCAATCGCAGCTGCCATGCTCGATGGATTTGCATTGTAGGAGTCGTCCACCAGCGTGAGATCGCCGCACCGCGAGACATTCAGCCGCATCGGTGGGGGTTGGAAATCCTCCAGCGCGTGCAGAATCGCTTCCGGTTCCACATTCAGTCGGCGACAGGCTGCGAAGGTCGCAGCCGCATTGAGCGCATTGTGTCGCCCCAGCAGACGGAGTCGTCCTGAAAATTTATCGTTCAACGTGTAGGTCACACCTTCCAGCGTTGCGACGCATTCTGTCACGCGTACGTCCGCGTGCTGGCTGAACCCGAAGGTGACCATCGCACAAGGTTCCTCCCTCTGCAGGACTCTGTGCATCAGCTCGGGAGAATCGGCGTTGACAATCGCCAACCCGCCCGGTCGCAACCCGTCCAGCAGAGACGCCTTCTCCGTTGCGACAGCTTCAACGGATCCAAAGCCAGCCAGGTGGGCTTCGCTGACAGATGTGATGATGCAGATATTGGGGGTAGCCAGCAAGGACAACGATCGCACCTCACCGACCGCATTGGTGCCTATTTCGACCACGAGGAATTCATCCCCCAGTCTGGTGGACAACAGTGTGAGGGGTACGCCAATGTGATTGTTGTAACTTTTTTCGGCAGATCGTCCGAGTAAATGCCTGCCCAGCACATGGCCAATCATCCCCTTGGTCGTTGTCTTGCCATTGCTGCCAGTGACAGCAATCACTGTGAAGGAGGTCTGATTGCGATGAAAAGCGGCGAGCTTTCCCAATGCCTCGACGCAATCCTCTACGCGAATCACGAGTCGGTGACTGGCATCCATTTCACGATCCACGATGGTGGCGATTGCGCCATTCTGCATCGCATTTTGTACATATTCATGCCCGTCGAAACGGTCTCCACGGATCGCAACAAACAAATCGCCATCGGTACACGAGCGCGAATCTGTCGAAACTCCGGTGATGGAGAACGGTTGCACCGGGCGTTCGCTCCGTCCGCCGATCACGCGCACGATTTCGTCCAATGTCAACGGAATCATCCATCCACTCCGCAGTGGCTGGTGTTGCGTGTGATTCGCTGCAGATGGATTCGAACCTCCTCCGCGTCATCGAAAGGCAACTGCTGATCGCCTACGATTTGATAATCCTCATGCCCCTTGCCCGCGATCAACACGGTGTCACCGGGTGTTGCCATCGCAATCGCTTCTCCGATCGCCCGGCGCCTGTCGGGTTCCACACGGACGGTGCATTCTGCGATATCCGAAAATCCTGTGGCGATGTCTGCAATGATCTTGTCGGGGTCTTCCTTTCGCGGATTGTCGCTCGTCAGGATTGCAAGATCGCAAAATCGCTCGACCGCACGCGCCATGCGAGGACGCTTGCTTTCATCCCGGTTCCCGCCGCATCCGAAGACGCAGATTAAGCGGTTCTGTGTGAGGGGTCGCAGAGTTGACAGCACATTCACCAGGGCGTCATCCGTATGTGCGAAATCTACGAAAACGTGAAACTTCAAAGATCCTGCGTCCACGCGTTCCAGACGTCCCGGAACCCGACCGATTCCCTCCAGCCCGCGACGAATCTGATCCAGTGAGACGCCAAGTGTTTCGGCTGCTCCCGCCGCCGCCAACGCGTTTGAGACGTTGTATGCACCGCACAGTTTCATGGAGATGTCAATCGCTCCGGCAGGTGTGAACAGGCGAAACCGAGTGCCCTCAATACTGTATCGGACGTTCTCCGCTCGAAACTCTGCGCGATCGCCAAGTCCGAACCGCAGAACCTTCGCCCTGCATCCCTCAACCATTGCGATGCTGGATGGATCATCTGCGTTCACCATCGCCGTCGCCTGATCGTCCAGCGACTCAAACAACCGCCGCTTGGCAGCCAGATAGGCTTCGGGGGTTCCGTGATAGTCGAGATGGTCCCCCGTGAGATTCGTGAAGATTCCGACAGAAAACCGATGCCCATCGCAACGAGACTGCGCCAACGCGTGACTGGACACCTCCATGACCGCATGTGTTGCTCCACGCTGCGAGGCTTTGGCCAGGTAGTGATACAGCACCACCGGCGGGGGGGTGGTCCATTGTGCGACCACGTGTTCACCCAGTAAATCGTACCCGATCGTTCCCAGCAACGCCGTCGGATGATCAGCAGCCTGCAAGATCGTTCGGAGCAGGATGGCTGTGGTGCTTTTACCGTTGGTCCCCGTCACCCCGACCAGCTTCATCCCTGCGTGCGGACCACCAGCACCGAACCCCTCAAACGCAGCCGCCAGTCGTGCAAGCGCGGTGTGCGCATCATGCACCCGGATACCAGCCACGCCCTTCATGTCCGCCACCCGATCCACACTCGCAGCCGCCGATTCACTCACAACCACCCTGGCTCCCGCCTGGATCGCATCATCGACAAACGCCCGCCCATCCGACCGTACCCCCTGAAGTGCCACAAAGACATCGCCAGGACGCACCTTCCGCGAATCACTTGTCACCCCCGACACCGAAAGCTCAACGTCGCAGTTGACGCTCTCCCCAAACGTCACGCCAGCCGCTTTCATCAGCTCCAGAAAATCCAGCCAGACGCCATCTTGTCTATCATCAGCGTTCATTGAGCGACGATTCTACCCGATAATCAACCACATCCGCCATCGCCTCGTCACCCGAGTCAAGGGCCCATTCCTCATCTGCAGCATTCGGGGACGCCGGAATCTCCCAATACGTCAACACATCCTCCAGAATACGCCCTACAGCCGGGGCAGCAACCTTCGATCCATAATACCCCAGTTTCATCCTGGGCTTGTGAATCATCACCAGCACGACGACGACAGGATTTTCTGCAGGGGCTGCTCCCACGAACGAACCGATGTACATATCCGGTTCATATCCGGGGGCATCCTCATACGGTACCTGAGCTGTCCCCGTTTTTCCCAGAACCTGCCACCGATCCAGAGCAGCCGTTTTCCCACCGCCATGTTTCACCACACCGACGAGCGACACTTCACGCATATAGTCCGCAACCTCCGCGGAGAGCACCTCCCGAACAACGTCCGCTCCCTCCCGAAGCTCATCACAACGCCCGTCCGATGACAAAATCGCACGCACGAGGCGGGGCTTCAACAGAACCCCACCATTCACGATCGCACAAAAAGACGACGTCATCTGCAACGGTGTGACCGCCACTTCCTGACCGATCGGAATCGAGGTCGTTGACCAGCTCGTCCACCGTTTCAGTGGACGTAACAATCCGGTCGCCTCACCTGGAAACTTCACGCCGGTCCGACGGCCAAACCCAAAACTCCGGACAATATTGTATATGGCTTCATCGCCCATTCGCTCGGCGAGATAACCCATCCCGATGTTGCTGCTCTGAGCGATGATCCCGTTAAAGTCCAGAACACCACTCGCATGCGAATCGTGCATCAGCCGTCGCCCAAAAAGATGCGTCCCACGTCCACAGTCGAACGACTCTTCCAGGTCAACCACACCAGCCAGCAAAGCACCGCTCGCCACAAACGGTTTGAATATGCTTCCAGGTTCAACGGCGTTGCAAACAGCCCGGTTCCGACGCGCTAACAGCGCACGTTTTTCACGCTCCTTCGGATCTTCAGGCTCGCTCGCATCATTGCTCAAATCATCGCTCGCATCGGCATCACGAAACGTATTCGCATCAAACGTCGGCCATTGACCCATCGCCAACACATCGCCCGTGTGAGGGGACATCACAACGCCGACCCCGCCGGACGCCTCAAATCTCAAGACTGCCTCACGCAGATGTTTCTCCAGCGAAGACTGAATCACGGAATCAAGCGTTAATACTAGGTGTCCGCCATCCCGAGGATCCACGCATTGCTCGTCACGCGACCGCATCAGCCGGCGAGACCGACTTCCGTCGCGAACGGTCACACGCCGCCCGTCAACGCCACGCAGATGTTCGTCGTAATAATATTCCAACCCCTCAAGCCCGTTTCCGTCACGACTCACGATTCCAAGCGTCTGCGACATCAACGATCCCATGAGGTAAAAACGCTTAGGCTCGTCACGCGTGCCGATTCCTCGCAATCTCAAGGCCTGGACTGCGAGGGCGTCGGGCGACTCCAGTCCACGTTTCAACCAGCAGAACCTGCTACGCCGCTCCCGTGCTTCACGAAGCTCCTGCTCAATCGCACCAGCAGGAAGCTCCAGCACGGGTGCCAACTTGCGGGCTGTCTCGGAAAAGTTGTCGATCAGGGACGGATCAGCAAACACGCTCGGTCGTAGACGCGTTCCAGCAAGAAGTCGACCCTCAACGTCAAATACCGAACCCCGCCGGGCAGGAACCGGCGTCACGCTACGCTGCTGACGATCCACAATTCTGCGAAGTTTCTCCGCAGGGTAGGTATTGATATGAATAAGACGTGCAAACAAAAAGCAAAAAATGAGACAGAGGCAGACCAGGATCAAAGGGCCCATTGTGTTGAACCATCGATCCTGGCCAGCCACTGCTTTTCCACTCACTGTGTCAACCTTCCACAACACTGCGCCATTTTGAACTGCAGCAAACTTCCACTCGCTGCGACAGCCTTCTGAATCACGCAGCTACCAGCAACAACACATCACTCCGAGCTTCTCATACCAGAATCCACCACCTGTGTGTCAACGGTGTCCGGAAACCAGCGCGCCACGCGGTCCCGAATACGATCAGGCGATCGAAGCCGGGCGATGCCCAACTGTACGTCCCAAAGCTCACGTCGAAGCGACACCCGCTCCAGACGAAGTTTCTCAACCCTTGCATGAGACCGGGTCTGCTCAGCACGCAACGCAACAGTCAGTACGCCCACCGCGCCAAACACTGCAAGCAAGAAACACACACGAACCAGACTCATTCCGATACCATCCTAAGCATCATCAAACCACGCAGACGACGACCAGCAACATAAAGACTATCTGACGCTCGCCACAGAAGCTCCATCAGGGAGGCGTATCCGAACGCCGTAGCGTATCTGACCCGGATCGGGGAAAATATCCTTATTGATCTCGTGGATCTCGCGCCAACGCGCCTTACTGCCAAGAAACTTCTCCGCAATCGTGGCGTAGCGATCACCCTTGCGAACCTGATAGGTGCGACGTTTCCTGGGCGAGGGCTTTCCACGGGGCGGAGTCTTCCTGGCTTTCACCTCATCGACCGAATCCGGAATCTCATGGCCCGCAACACGCGGAAGACGCAATGTCTGACCACGCTTCAGCTTGTTCGGAGATTCAAGCCGATCCCGGTTCGCCTCAAAGATCGCGTTCACAATCTGAGGCGTACGAGCACCATAAGCCCGCTCAGCAATCTTCCACAACGTATCATTCGCGCGCACGATATAATGTGTGAATTTCGGTACAGGCCTGAGCGCTGCCACAGGGGAATCACCTGGAATGTCCCGATTCCCCATTCCCCGATTCCCCACTCCCCGATTCCCCGCTGCCCGCCTCCCCGCAACATGACTCGCCTCTCTTGAGGTGATTTCTGGTGCAGACCCGCCAAGTTGGATCAATGAAGATCTCGACGCGTCAGCCGGGGCTTGCGTTTGAGAGTTCCCGATGGGGGAGCGCTTTTCGTGCATGACTGTAGCAGACGCAGAAGCCAGTCCCCCGTCGCTATCACCGAGCAATTCGCCATCACCGAACAATTCGTCCCAGGACGCACCACCAGATGCTGCATCCGACGGTGCAGCGTCGCTCGTCCGGGAGATTCTGCGAGGCAATGTCGCCATAGACTCTGAGGAAAGCAGGCGACGTGGAACACGCGGTTGATACTCAGCACGTCGCGTTTCAGCATGCAGCGTTTCAGTATGTCGCGTTGCAGCGCGGCGCGGTTCAGCACGGCGCGGCGCAGGTGTCCGATTCCCGGATCGAGTACCGCGAAACAGGCGACCACCCGTCCCCGCATCAAATCCGAAGACAGAAGCCTTGGAGGACCGTTCAGTCTCAACCTCAGCACCAGCAGCACGATGCCGAATCAGCAGTTCATACGTCTTGCGGGCGTTCGATAGTTCGCCCTGTCCCTGCTGAGACAGCATCACAGCAAAACACACAATGAATGCAAGCCCAACCAAAAGCCCGATTTTCGTCTCAACCGCCATCGCCCAAAATCCCTGATTTCCTTCGCCTAAGCTTCACATACGAGACCTGGCCTGAGTCTCCCGCAAGGCTTCTTTCCCATCAGCGACACAACACTACATTCCCTGCAAACCGTCACACTTCACAGTCCGGATCAACACGCCCAACTGGTCAGGAATCCAACCTTCTGACCACCCTGAACTTGGCGCTTCGGGATCGTGGATTCCTATCCCGCTCATCCGGATCAGCGATCATCGGACGCTTCGTCAATATCTCGTAAGCACCCTCAGATTTCCACTTTCGAAAGTCGCGCTTCACCATCCCATCCTCCAGGCTGTGAAACGAAATAACGCCAAAACGACCGCCAGGTTTCAATACCGCAGGTGCTTTCGCAAGCAACGCTTCCAACGCATCCATCTCACCATTCACCGCGATGCGTAACGCTTGAAATACACGCGTGGCAGGATGGATTTTCGACTTCCTCGAATCCGGATGAACACCCATCGCACCACATACGATCTTCACCAGTTCGCCCGTCCGCTTAATGCGACCCTCTTTGCGAACCAGGCAGATCCGCTTCGCGATCCGACGACTGAAACGCTCCTGAGAGTATCCGAAGATCAGATCAGCAAGCTCACGCTCACGCATCCGATTCACAATCGCCTCAGCCGTCTCCTGCAACCGCACATCCATCCGCATATCAAGCGGACCATCGCTTTGAAACGAAAAACCACGCTCAGCAGTATCAAGCTGCGTCGAACTCACACCCAAATCCGCCAGCATCACATCCACCCGATCCAATCCGATCTCTGCGAGAACACGGTCCACATCGCAAAAATTTTCCCGTAGGAGAGTGACACGACATGGCACCCCATCGAGCCGGGTCCTCGCCGCCTCGAGGTTTCCCTCGTCTACATCAAACCCAATCAAATGACCATGTACGCCGATTTGCTCAGCAAGCATCGCTGAGTGACCGCCAAGTCCGACCGTTAAATCCAAGGCAACATCACCCGGAGCAGCCGCCAGTAAATCCGTCACCAGCCCTGCAAGTACTGGAATGTGTCGAGGATCGTGCTCAGTCAACGCACCCTCGCAATGCGATGCAAATGCTTCTCTTCCGCATCGCGTCGCAAACGCCACCTCCCAGTGCGACGCACAGGGGCCGACTCAGTCTTCCATGACCGCCGGGTTCCCCACGCGATCTCTCCGATGGAATCAATCAGGGCAATCGAGACACCGCAAGACAACCAACCGAAACGCTCAAAATTCTGCACAGGCAAGCGACGGGCGCGAGAATCGTCGGACGCGAGCGACGTCCCCAATCCAAGCCCTATCTGCTTTGCAGAAGGATGAAAAAGTTGATCGTGCTGTAGAAGTGTCACCGAACTGACCGCTCCAAACCGGAAAGACTCAACCCCAGGTCAGCCCACATCCTTGTGGACCAGATCCCGAAGTCAGCGCCAATTGACCGTCTCTCGCCCGCAACGCGATTCATTCCATGAATCCTGTCGCGGACAAACTGCATCATTCTTTCACCAGCAAGCAGCAGCACTGCTTAACTGTTCACCAGCAGGCGAGCTTCAAACACCTGCAATCCGCCCGATCAGACCGGCAATCCGCCCGATCCGAGTCGCATGAACCTGTGAGGTCGTAACCCGCAGGTTATCGGACCCAAAGGCACATGCGACCGGCCCAGGACGGCACTTCGCTTCTTACACCCTCAAATCCCATCCACTTCCCCTCACATCTCAAACAACCGCCAGCCATCTCTGGCGACCGGAAGACTCATCTCCCCGACTACTCGCCAGCCCGACTACTCGCCAGCCCGACTACTCGCCAGCCCGACTACGCGCCGCTTCCCGGGCTGCTTTCCGTAGGCCGACGGCCCGTCCGCAGGAATCCATGCAGATTCGCACGCTTGGCTGCGACTTCTTCCATGAACTGGTCGTAATCATCCCGCTTCCAGAGGTCGATCCGATAACTCGCGCCAGCCGCGTAAATTTCGCTCCCGAGCCCCGAAAGTCGAAGCTGCCGTTCGGGGATGACAATGCGTCCTTGCTTGTCCATTTCCACCCGGCTGGCAGAGGAGAAGTACGATTGCTCGAAATCCAGGACCTCCCTGTCCCTGATTTCGTCAGTGCGCAGGCTCTCCACCTTCGACTCGAAGAACTTTTCGGGGTATAATGATAGCGTATTCGGACGTTCACCGACCACGATGTAGAAAACCGAACCTTCGTTCCCAGCCAACAACGCATTTCGGTGCGGTGCTGGAACCTGGAAGCGCTTCTTATCGTCGATCGTGCGTTCATAAACGTCCGTGAAGATGACCATAAGTGATGGTTGGTCCATCGCCCCCTAACCGTTAGGTCTCATCACCCAATGGTTGGGACGTTGGCCCATTCTTTCACAAGTTTGCCCCACATGCAAGCTTATTCTGGGAGTTTCCGCGCTCGCAATGCGCGAATGGTCTCCAGGAGATCGCATTTAGACGCGTAAGCCACTACACCTTGTGCGTCGGCTGGTCGCACATACAACCTGTTGATCTGTAGAAAGTGAATTCTGAGTTCAAACTTTTTTACTGCCACGCCCCACAGAAGCGTCCCCCGGCTTCCCCCACGATTTCCTCATACACCGCCAGGTAGCGATCCACGCAGCGATCCATCGTGTATTTCGTTGAAACCGTGTCTTTTGCGGCTGCACCAAGCCGCTTCGCAAGGGGATCATCCCCCAGAACCCGCTCAATCGCGTCTGCAAGGCGTTCGGAATCGCCCGCAGGTGCCAAAAGCCCGTTGACGCCGTCTGTCACCAGGTCGTGACATCCCGGGACGTCGCTGGTCACCACCGGCAATCCCAAAGCCATGGCTTCCAGAAGTGCATTCGGAAAACCCTCCGTGAATGAGGGCAGGACAAACATCTGGCAGGATTTGAGGATCCCCGGTACATCACTCCGCGTGCCGAGCATCGAAACGCTCCCCCACAGGTTCCGATCCGTCAAAACCTCCCGAACATGGGCAGCCAAGGGACCATCCCCCACCAGCAGCAACCTGGCTGGCGTCCGCTGCACCACCTGATCGAAGGCTTCAAGTAGCACTTCAAGCCCTTTGATGGGATCCATCCGACCGACCCAGCAGACGAGCGGTTCCTCCCCGGTGATGCCCAGTGATTCGCGCGAGACCGGTTCCGCATGCCACAACTGCGATACATCCGCTCCGCCATGCACGCATCGAAGTCGATGTCGATCCATATGTGCAACGCGTGCGAGATGTTCCACGACTGAGGACGAATTCCCGATCACGCAGTGTCCCATCCGGTGTGTCATTCCGCCCACTCGGAGATGCCACTTTCGTTCGATTTCGACGGTCTGAATTTCGCACACAAGGTGTTCTGACGGCAACCGGGCCAGTCGCATGGCGAGGCGGCTTGCGACATTGGCGTGAAACAGGAGGGCGTGCACAACGTCCGGTTTCAATTGTCGAAAAAACCGCGCCAGGCGAAAGATCGCCCGCGCATCCCACGCCCCGGCTGCGTTGCAATGGAACACTTCAACCCCAGCCTCGACCAGTCGTTGCGAGACCTCCCCCGTGCGTGCAAGCGATACCACGACCGGAGAATGGCCACGATCGCGCATGGCTTTCGCAAGTCGGAAGAGGTGCAGTGGTACGCCTCCGACGTGCAGATCTGTAATGACATAGACGATTCGCAAACCCACTCATCCGATGACGTCAGGAGATGAACACTCCTGTGTTGTAATTACTTGTGTGTCGTAAATACTTGCATGCTGTAACTACTTGTGTGCTGTAAATACTTGTGCGTGCTGTTAATAATCGCGCCGGCGAAAGATCGCCAGCGTCACGCCCAGCAGCGCACACTCGAACGCCAGCGACGATCCGATCGACAGGTACGGATTCACATCGGCAAGGCGTCTTTCGGCTGACCTTGCCATCTCTGGCGACATGCGATCTTCCTCATCCATGGTCTCATCGTCAGGTCCGATCACATCGGTCATCAGTGAGGCATCGATCAGGTTTCCTGCGATGTGAGCGATGTCCTGAGTCTTCGGTACCATCCATCGCAGGGTCTCCACCCGCTTCTGCCACACACGATCCGGGTCCACCTGTGCTTCGAAGGTCACCAGAAATTCATACGTTTTCTGAGGCGTCCAGATGACGATCCAAGCCAGCAGTGTCAGCAGCAGCGACGAGGTAGCGCTCCGCGTCATGACACCGAAGAGCGCGGAAAAACCATAGAGATAGCTGAACATCAGCACGATGAGCGGAATCAGCCAGAGGTATCCCGGCAACCACAACCCCCATCGAAACCCCATCACCAGAAAACTCAGCAGCACGAACACCGTTGCCTGCAGCAACATGAACACCATCGCACCGAGATATTTTCCCATGAACAAAGCCTCGCGCGACATGGGTTTGGATAGCACAAGATCCACGCGCCCACGCTCCAGAAATGCGGGGATCATTCCGGCCGTCGATACTAGTGCAAGGATCATCCCGACCCACCCGAGATAGAGATCTGCGAGGATATGTACAACGATCGCACCCACGTTCCCGCGCAGTTCCTCACCGCCCATCGACCAGTTCGCGGATTCGAACTGCCACATCCCGAACATCACGTCGACCCCGCGATCATCAAACGAGATGCAACCCATGGCGCCAGCGATGGCGACACTTACAAGGATCATGATCCAGAAAATCTTCCGATCAATCGCGTCACGAAACGAATCCTGAATCAAGGCCCATATCTGCATCCGCTTGCACCCATCTTTGGTGGGACAATGTCCCTACATAATCTTGGCACCGACGCTGGAGGACGTCCTGCCACCGGTTTTCACCGCTTCCACAAACACATCTTCCAGACTGAACCGGCGCGGTTCCACCGATTCAATCAGGCAATCCTTCTCGCGCAATGCGTCGATGATTTTATTGACACAGCGCACGTCATCTCCCTTGACCAGAATCTTATCATCATGCATCACACCACCACACGCCTCCACGGCGACGCGCGCAGATTCCAGTTCACCTCTGGCGACGATCTGGCATTGAACCGTGTGCTCCGTCAGCTCCTTGATCGTCCCCTGACGCGCGACCAGCCCTTCATGCAAAATCGCAACGCGATCGCACACCATCTCAAGCTCGCTCAGCATGTGCGAATTCAAAAAGATCGTCTTCCCCTCAGCCTTCAACTCCGTCAGCAGCGTACGCACCAGGCGACGTCCCATCGGATCCAACCCATCGGTCGGTTCATCCAGAATCAGCAATTCAGGATCATTCATCAGCGACTGCGCCAACCCCAACCGTCGCAACATCCCCTTGGAATATTTGCTCACGCGCGCACCACCCCATTCCGCAAGTCCCAACCGGTCCAGCCACCGCCCCGAACGCTCCTGTCGCAGCGATCGCGGAACTTTGGACAACCGGCTGTAGTAGTCCAAGACCTGTATCCCTGTCAGATAGGCTGGAAAATGCGACATTTCCGGCAGATATCCGGTAACCGCCAGCTTCCGCCGCGTACCGATCGGTCGCCCGAGGATCGTCCCCAGTACATCATTCGGGCGAACGATCGTCATCATAATCTTCACAAGCGTGCTCTTGCCCGCCCCGTTGGGACCGAGCAATCCGAAGATCTCCCCACGCCCGACCTGCACATTCACACCACGCAACGCATGCACACGGTTTCCATACGTCTTCGTGACGCCAATCAGATCGACGGCCCAGTTTGTCATTTCCGTTACATTGAGTACAGCGTCGGCCATGTTGCCATCACCCGTTCCGTTACCGATTCCACAGACGCGTCGGCTTGTACATCAAACCAGTGCGCCCCGCGAAACCGCTTGAACCACGTCCGTTGTGATTTGGAGAACCGACGCGTGCCGATTTTGATCTGCTCCACAGCATCTTCCAACGTCAAGCTACCCTCGATGTAATCGAACATCTCCCGATAGCCAAGCGCCTGACGGGCAGATGTGCTCAAAGGGGTCGATTCCGCGAGCAACGCCCGACATTCATCCGCCCAGCCCATCTCGACCAGCCGCTTCACCCGCATATTGGTTCGATGACTCTGATCCTCCATTTTCCGGCGGATCCCAACGAACGCACACCGATGCTTCGTCCGTTCACGATCCCACTGCCTCTGCAGCTCGGAGATCGGGGTGCCCGTGATCTCGAACACCTCCATCGCCCGCACGATCCTCCGCAGATCATTCGGGTGTATCCGCTCTGCAGCCAATGGGTCCACGCGGGTCAAATCCTTGTGCAACGCAGGATTACCCTCCTGGGTCGCCCGCGATCGAAGCCGGTCGCGAATCTCCTCATTCGCAGATGGACCCTCGAACAGACCTTCCGACCAGGCTTTGATGTACAGGGCAGTCCCGCCGACCGCCAGCACTTTCTTTCCTCGGCCTGCAATATCCCGAGCAGCATCTTCAGCCAACGCCACAAACTCTGCCACTGAGAATTCGTCCGAGGGTTCACGGATATTTACCAGATGATGCGGAATTTTGCTCAGAATCGCCTCGCTCGGCTTGGCTGTCCCGATGTCCATCCGCCGGTACACCTTCATCGAATCGACGCTGATGATCTCGCCATCGACTCGATCCGCAATCGCCCGCCCCAGCGACCCCTTCCCACTGCCGGTACATCCGATCACAAAGAGTATGTCCAGCGGTTCGCTCATCTGCATTGGCTCATATGACACACCGCCTCTTCCAGGTCCGAAATGGCGGCAGGTCTGTAACTTGTTATGCGACAACATCTTACATTGTAAAAATGGCGGCAGTCACCTGTCAGGATGACAGTTTTTCCGCACGGTCGCCATCGCCTCAATCATACACAAATCATTATCACGAAACACTTTACAGCGATCAACCACAATTGGCACGAAATTTGCTTGGTGTTGGGCGTTGTTGTTGGACTATTCGAACTTGAAGCACGTTGGTAAGGCAATTTCAATTGCAGAAAGGTAAGGTGGATTATGTTGCCAGTTCACAGACCCAGATTGTTGAATTCGCCCCTGCTTCGTCGTTGGGGGTTCGACCCGTTCGCAGAGGTTGATCGTGTCGCCAATACGTGGCTTCGCGATGATACCGACTTCGGCATCAGTGTTGATGTCCGGGAAGATGACGCAAATTTCTATGTCGAAGCGGACGTCCCCGGATTTTCCCAGGATGATATCAATGTGACGTTCGACAATGGCATGCTCACCGTCAGTGGCGAGCGAAAACAGGAGGAGACGCGGGAAGGCGATAATTTCCACGTGGTCGAGCGGAGGACCGGGAAGTTAACACGTTCTTTCAGTCTCCCGAGTGGATCGGTCAAGGACAACGCCGTAGAAGCCATGCTCAAAGATGGCGTGCTGCACATCACGCTCGCAAAGGCGGACGACGTTCAGCCACGGAAGATCGAGGTCAAAACCGAGTAATCCCAAGGTTGAGCAGGACATCATTGCACAGTAGGGCTACAGTCAGTTCAAAGCAGGGCTACAGACCAGGGTAGCGTCAGGGTACAGGGTAGCGTCAGAGTGCAATGTTGTCTCAAGACTGCAATGTAGTGTCAGACTGTAACGTAGTGTCAGGCTGTAATGGAGTGTAAGACTGAAGTGTAGTATCAGAGTGCAGTGTGGAGATTCAGTTTTGGGTTAACTCCGTGAGTAGACAATCTCCACGAGTAGAAAAGGTCGGCGCGATCAGGTCGCGTCGACCTTTCTATATTGCGCCGACCATCAACACACAACCACCCACCAGCAACCCTTACCCCCCGACCGGCAATCGCTGTGACGATTCAAAATCCTTCCGCAACACCACCTCCGCTCGATCGTGAGACTCGAAGACGAGCAGGCTGTTGGCGTAGAATCCCAGGATGGCAGCGTTTCCAAGGGCATCTGCACTGTTTCCGGCATACACCGTGATGCCATATTTGGGCAGATCCGGATGGTGGACGGTCATCAGAATGGCGTGCTCAGGACCGTTGAAATACTGCTCACCGACCGAAAATCCACCATCATGCCACGATGCAGCAGAATCCGCCTCAGCCAGCAATTCCTGGACGACCGGGTGTCGAACAGCCTCACCAAGCACCAGCACGCCGCCCTCAGCCAGCACCGCATGGGTGAGATTCGCGTCGGCTACCCTGGTGGAGACCGATCGCTTGCTGCCCTTTTTGCGACCCTTGCGATAGGCGTCAGCCACCGTCTCATAACCCTCAGCCAGCTCTCCGGAGGGTACAACAATCGTCAGATGCCTCGCAGATCGTGTGGCTGCCGTTGTGGGCATGATCTCTTCGGGTTCGAGCTTGCGAAACACCTGATAATCCGGATCGAGCGATACCGCGACGGGCTTGCGGAGGACGTCAATCGTCACCCATGCCTCGGGGTGTGTGAGGGTCACGGTTGTGTCTTCCGTGCCATTGTCGTATTCGATGCGAAGGGGGACATTCAGATCGAAGGCTGGCTCACCCTGTTCGAGCTGCACGAGCAACTGTCCGGCAGCCGGATCGTAGCGAAGTTGTTTGAGTCTCAACCGGGGCGCCCCCGACCCACGAATCCACTGCTCGTAGAACGTGTCGAGGCTCATCGAACCCGCTTCCTCGAAGGCGCTCTTCAGGTCATCCCAGTTCGCATGTTTGCCCAGTTTATTCTTCGTCAGGTCGCGACACGCCGCCCAGAACGTCTCCTGACCGATCTGCCGCGCGAGCATATCGAACACGGCTGACCCTTTGCTATAGGCGATTCCGCGTCCTACGCCGTCCTTGAGACCATAGGTTCCGAGCGGCTTGTCATGCTTATCCTTGATTCTGCTCAGAAAATTCGACTCATCCCGACGTTTCTTACGAGCACCAGCTTCGTCGCCATCCAGCTTGAACCCGTAATAATTCGTGCAATAACTTGTCAGCGCCTCGCACCAGTTGCCATCACGCCAGTCGACCTCCACCCCGCATCCCCACCAGCTATGCACAAGTTCATGGTCCAGATAACCATGCCGGAACGAATTGTCCCCCATGTGCATGACCGTCGGTCCAAACAGCGTCATCCCCGGAAATGCGAATCCCGAGCTGAAAAAATTCTCGATGATTGTGTATTGCTCGAACGGGAACGGACCCAGCAGAGGTTCATATCGCTCGATGATCCTGGCTGCCTCATCCAGATAGCGCTCCGCGATCTCCTTGTTCTCTACACGCCCTTTGTCGTCTTCAGCGTGTTGCATGTGGACACGGATATTCACATCCCCCGACTGCCGACGCCACACATCATGACGACCACCCGTAAGCGTCAGTCCGGTGATAGGCCAATAGCTGTTCCACACCATTTTATCGCCGTCGGACCCGTTCTCATCTTCCGCAAGCCACGCGCTCGCGATCAGCGAATAGTCCTCGACCTCGTCCACGGTCAGTTCCCAGTTGCACAGCAGCAGGTTCGGATCCGTCTCCTCATCCTCGATCACAGGCGAGGGATACCAGTAACCGGACGGCGAGAGGTAAATCCCCTCTTCTGAGATATGAGCAGACATCCCGAAATTGTGTATCTGACCAGCCTTCTCGCCGGAGGAGACATCCTGTTGCAGCGTCCCGCCATATTCCATCGACACTTCAATGTGTCGCGCAGGTCTGTCAAGATACAACCGATGCACGACGAACCGCTCCTGATGCGCTCCACCGCCACCGCTCTTGTCCACGCTGGTCCGCACGAGTTCCGCACCCGACACTTCAATCTTCGACACGTCCAGGGCGGTATTGAGGTCCAGCCCGACCCACACCTGCCCATCGGGGAGGTCGCCGTCATCCATCGCCTCAAGGGTCACCACGCTTCGCCCCGTCAGCATTCCCTCAGACGGATTGAGATGGACCTGGAGTTCATGGGAGGTCGCGCGCATCACGAAGGGGGGGGCACAGCCGACAAGCCCGAAGCTCGCAACTCCGATTCCAACGCACATCCATCGAAGGGTAGCCATCCCAGTTGATGTCCACCGAGTCCACCGAACTGAATTCAATCGATTTGATACCATTGCAACGCCTCGCTCGTATTTGTTCATGCCCCGTCAAAACCATTCTTATCGGGGGTCGATGCACGATACGCGTGATCAACGCCGCTCGCAACACATGTTCGCCCAGAGCGATCCTGAGAGGCGATTGCCCCACAGTTGACGCATATCCCGAGCAGTTTCACGCGCGCATAAAAAAACCCGGGCACCTGATCCGCCGCACGCCACCCTTTGGCGACAGGACCAGGCAACCCGGTAACGTATCACGCCAGTCTCACACGCGTTTCCGGCTTCGATACACCCCCTACACACCCCCTACAGACACCCCGTACAGCCAATCTGCGCGTACGTCCCCCTTTGTTAAAGAATTCTTCTCCGCCTCCCGAACAGCTTCTCCACCGCCTGAATAGTAGGACTCCCAGTCGCCCGGAGTCCACCGAAACGCCGATTTTTATAGACACTTCCGATAACAAGTTGTAAACTACTGCTGGAAATGGGGTTACCAGCGATCGCGCATATATCATTCCAGAGCGGAAACAGGCCGATCAACGACCGATGGTATTCTGGGGTCGTGTACCCGGCGGATTGCGGGGGCGTCTACCCGGCGGATTGTTGACATCGGAATCGTTCATCGCGGCGGGTGAATCCCGCCCCACAGGTTGCTATCCATGAACCATCACCAGAACATCACAGACCATCACAACCGCTTCAACATCCACTGCAACCGCCGCGTCAAGATCCACACCAGGTGCATCGCATGGATCACCATGGCGATTGCACCTGCCATCCTCGCATCCGGTTGCGGTCCGGACCTCCTCTACCTCCCGTCGCTATTTTTCGGACAGGCAGACGTCCTCCTCCGCAGCGTCCCCGTAGAACGCGCCATCGCAAGCGGAAACCTCACAGACGAGCAGGTCTCAAAGCTCCGCCTCATCCAGGACGCCCGCACCTTCGCCCGAGATCGCATGGGACTGCAGATCGGCGACAGTTTCACAACCTTCTACGACACCGGTGATTCTGCAAGAGCATACAACGTCTCTGCATCAAAGATGGACACCTTCGAACCGGTCACCTGGTCATTCCCCTTCGTCGGAGCCGTCCCATACCTCGGCTTTTTCAATGAAGATCAGGCCCGGCGCGAGGCAGACAAGCTCGAACGCACCGGGTTCGACATCTACATGTACCCGATCGACGCATACAGCACGCTCAACTTCCTCCCCGACCCCGTACGATCGACCCTCCTGAGACGAGGCGAATTCTCACTCATCGACACCATCATCCACGAGCTGCTCCACAACACCATCTGGCGGGCTGGCGACGTCAACTTCAACGAATCGCTCGCAACCTTCGTAGGCAGGGCGGGGGCGGAGCAGTTCCTGATTGACAACTTCCCCGACCAACCGGAGACAATCGAATCCGCAAGACGCCGATACGAAGACATCGACCGATACAACGCCTTCATCTTCGACCTCTACAACGAGTTGGCCCTATTCTACGCGTCAGACTTATCATCTGAGGACAAAATTGCAGGACGGGAAGGCATCTTCGCAGAGGGACGCCAGCGATTCGACGAGCAGATCCTACCGCTCATGAACACGCCCGAACGCTACGAATGGGTACAAAACCTACCCGCCAACAATGCATGGATGCTCGGAAACTATCGCTACAACCTCGATCTAGACCTCTTCGCACGCGTACACGAAGCAACCGGTCGCAACTGGACACAATCCATGTCCGTATTCCAGTCCTCCGCAGACGCAGCCGACCCAATCGCATTCCTCCAGGAATGGCTGAACGAATCTGAAGCCCTCACCGAGGCGGACACCTCCGAAATCACCGACGAAAACGGATCATCCCAGAACGCAGGCGGATAAACCCCGCCCCGATAAACCCCGCCCCAGCGACCCTGCCCCGTACCCTTGGCCACGCCCCACGATTCGACTACATTATCCGCCGACGGTAGTGTCTGATTCCTCCTGCAAATGCAGATTCAATCGCAAAACCCTACTGGGAGCTTCAACGTCATCATGTTCCACAATACCATGAATCATCGTCGCATCGTCTGCTCACTCATGCTGCTCGCTGTCATCACAGGATGCCAGCAAAAAGCAACACCACGCATGAACAGCAGGTCCAGCCACACCACCAGCAGGCAGAATGCAACGCCAGACCACGCAATGTCAGACCAAGCAATGTCAGACCATGCAATGTCTGCGTCAGACGCACCCACCTCTGCCACTGTCGCCGATGGCTTCGTCAACTACGACCGCACCGCCGACGAATTCAAGGCGGAGATCGACAATCACCTCACCCAGGCAGAGCGACTTCTCGACGAGATCCTGGCGGTTAAAGATCAGCGAAACGTCAAAAACACCATCGAACCCGCAAACGAAATGTACCGACACCTCAGCAACGCCGGCGAACAGTCAAGCCTCTTCGGACAGTCACACCCCGACAAAACCGTCCGCGAGACAGCCGACGTCGCCATGCAGCAGGTATCGAGCTTCGGGACGCGGCTCTCCCTCAACCGCGACCTCTACGAAGCCTTCAAATCCATCGACGTCTCCAACGGCGACGCGGAACTCCAGCGACTCATGTTCAAAACCATGCGCGAATTCAGACGCAGTGGGGTAGATCGCGACGAAGCAACGCGAAAACGCATCGAGCAGTTGCAGGAAGAAACCGTCAAGCTCAGTCAGACCTTCAGCAACAACATCCGAGGCGACGTCCGCAGCATCAAACTCGACAGCCCATCAGACCTCGCAGGTCTGCCGCAAGACTACATCGACGCCCACGCACCCGGCCAAGATGGAAAAATCACCATCACCACCGAATATCCCGACTACATCCCCTTCGCAAAATATGCACAAAACACAGACGCCCGCCGAGAAATATACAAGGAATATCGCCGCCGGGGGTATCCCGACAACCTCGAAACGCTCGACCAGCTTATCCGGAAACGCTACGAAATAGCACAACTTCTAGGATATAAAAACTGGGCCGACTACATCACCGAAGACAAAATGATCGGCAGCGCGACCGCCGTAGACAACTTCATCAACCGCATCGCAACCCTCTCAAAAGACCCGGCTGACAGGGACATGAAAATGCTCCTCGACGAGAAGCAGAAGGACGTCCCGGACGCGACAACCGTCGCAGATTACGAACGAAGTTTCTACGCAGAACGCGTCAAAGCAGATCAGTTCAATTTCGATTCCCAGCAGACCCGGCCCTACTTCGAGTTTTCGCGCGTCCAGCAAGGCCTCTTCGACGTCACCTCAAAGCTCTTTGGCCTCCAGTATCGACCCGTAACCAACGTCAAACTGTGGCATGAGGACGTCACCTGCTGGGACCTCTACGACGGAGACCGCCACGTCGGACGCTTCATGCTCGACCTCCACCCCCGCGACGGAAAATACAAACACGCCGCATGTTTCGGATACCAGGAAGGCATCGCCGGCAAACAAATCCCCATCAGCGTACTCGTCTGCAATTTCCCCAAACCGACCGCAGATGCTCAGCCCGCACTCATGGAACACAACCAGGTCGTCACCTTCTTTCACGAATTCGGACATCTCCTCCACGCCCTCCTCTCCGGTCATCACCAGTGGATTGGCATCAGCGGCATCTCCACCGAATGGGATTTCGTCGAAGCCCCATCCCAGATGCTCGAGGAATGGTGCTGGGATCTCGAAACACTCCGGATCTTCGCAAAACACTACGAATCCAACGAGCCAATCCCCGCAGACCTCGTCAAACGCATGCGCATCGCTCAGGAATTCGGCAAGGGAATCAACGTCCGCCAGCAGATGCTCTACGCAGCAATCTCACTCAATTTCCACAATCGAGACCCGCAATCCTTCGACACCACCGAGATGCTCAAAGAGCTGACTGGGCGATATGCCCCATCTGAGTATGTCGAAGATACCTACATGCACTGCAGTTTCGGACACCTCACGGGCTATTCTGCCATCTACTACACCTACATGTGGTCGCTCGTCATCGCCAAGGACATGTTCAGCGAGTTCCAGAACGCGGGCTTATACAACAACGAAGTCGCCCACAGATACCGCGCAACGGTCCTCGAACCCGGCGGTGCAAAAGCGGCAGCCATGCTCGTGAAAGACTTCCTCCACCGCGATTACAGCTTCGATGCCTACGGTCGCTGGCTGAAATCCGACCCGAAACCAGGCTCCTGACGCATCCTGACGCATCCTGACGCATCCGGATCAACCTGAACTTCGAGCAAATGCGTGTTTTTTTGTAAGCAACCTAACCCGCCCGATCACCGCGTGTCATCCTTTTCGTACAGGCAACGGAGGTGGCAAAAACGAGAGGTGGCGAATTCCGCCATGATCGTTCCACCCCCGCACACATCAGACACGACAGGAGAACAGACATGAGGCGGATAAGTACACTGGTTATGCTGGCGGGTATGGTAGCACTCTCTTCAGGATGCGTGGTCGCTATGGGCAATAAAGGCCTGCTCAAAGCGAATTCTGCTAGACAGGCCGTCGTGATGAACGGTCAAATCTATGTCGTCGACACTAAAAAAATGCAAGTCACAAGAATCGAACCAGGCGAATTTATGGACACAACCATCGTCATCGATGAGGTGACGCACACCACCAGTGAGTTAAGTGACGATTGATTAAGTAAGTGACGATTGGGCGGACTGTGTGCTGAATATTGGCGCGTCAGTTCGAAACAAACGCGGAAAATTAAGGTATATTATTCATTTGGTAAACTTCCGCAGACTATTGCAAGAGGTATGGCTTTGGTGTAGGCTCCGCCCGAAAAGGGGAATAGAGAATACGTTGGAGCTATAAGCAATGTTAAAAAGCAGTATTAGTTGCCCCAGATGTGAACGCACCTTTTCGATGCAAGCCCACCTGGCCCGTCACTTGAGTACAACGCATGGCGTCAAATCTGCCGTAAAAAAGAAGAAAACAGGCAAAAAACGAGGGCGCCCAAAGGGGTCCTTGAACAAGAAGACCATCGACAAGGTCATGGGACGCACAGGTCGCCCCACGGCGCTCGTCGCGCGACTCGGCCTGCGAGACATGTCCATTGATGAACTGACGCAGGTCATTGAGGCTGCTCGCTCAGAAGCGAGGAACCGACTGTCCGAACTCCAGGCAGCGCTTAATTGAAATGACAGTGCGGGTCTGAACAGAGAATGCGGATCTGAACAGACAGTGCTGATCTGAACAGACAGAGTGCAGCAGACCGGGCTTGGCATACTGAGCGGAGTTCGGCATACCGCATGTAGCATACCGAAGCACCCATAATATTAAGCCATAATCATCCACGGGCACCCCAATGGGGTGCCCATGGATGTTTTATAATCGATTATTGGCGAGCATAGCTTTGAGGTGCAATATGTGTGTGGAACGTCCGAATAAAGAGTGTGGGGCGTCTGAATGATGGGGCGTCTGAACTTGTGTCGACAATCAGCCGTAGATAATCAGCTAAGGGATTATCTGCCCGGAGAAGATTTCCACCTGCGAGCACCAGTCCAGCAGGTCCACATCCCCATCCTGATCGTAGTCAAAAATGTCGCACGCACCGTTTGCATTCGCACTTGATCCAGTGAAGCATCGCTGAAATATGCCGACATCGCGCATGTCCACGTCGGTGTCGCCATCCGCATCACCCGCGCCGCATCCTTCCACCAGCACCGTGACTGCGTTGCTGACCGCCGCCCCACACGCATTTTCTGCATGCAGTGTCCATACACCACTCAGGCAGGGATAACCCTGCTTCACTGCGAGGAAGAATTGTGTCGCACCGGCCACTGCTGCTCCGTCATGAAACCACTGGTAGCCTGGATCATCCGTCACGGTCGCGAAGAAAAACACCAGATCACCGGAACAGACCGATACGTCCGTCGGCTGCTCCAGAAATTGAGGACTGTCGATGATTTCCAGCGTGGCGGATGTGCTGAATTCCTGCCGGCAGGCATTTTCCACCACGACGTCGATCACAGCTCCGCTCGAAACCGTAGCATCCACGGTATAGGATGGTCCGGTTGCCCCGGGGACATCCGCGCCATCCACGCGCCATTGATAGCTCAACGCTGTCTCGCTGGTTGCCGTCACTGAAAAAGTGGCGAACGTCCCCACACATACGGACTGCGGTTGTGGTTGCTGTGATATGATCGGACCTGCACACGACTCAGCCAGCGCCGATCTCCACGCGCCCCGGCCATACGTCCCTGCCACGATTTCTCGATTGATTCGATCAATATATAGATCACCGATATTCACATTCGGCAAATCCTGCCCATCTTTCGTCCACGTCGCCCCGTCGTTCATCGACCACCATATGCCAGCACCACTGCCCACATACATGGCTGGCGGATCCAGCTCCCAGTCAATCGCCAGTGCGTTTGGCGTCACGCCACCTGGCAATGTTCCGGTCGCGTTGTCCCATGTTGCACCACTGTCGAGCGTCCGATAAATTCTCCCGCCACTGGAGCGGAAATGTGACACATAGGCCTCCATCGCATCGCTGGGATTCACCCACAGGTCGCTCACGCCGTTGCCAGGTAATCCCGCCGACCGATCGTTCCACGTCATTCCGCCATCATCGGTGTACCAGACCGCGCCGGTCGAGCTTCCGGAATAGATATAGTCCGAAGGGCTGCCCAGCGTATCGCCTGGTCCGACGCCTATGGCGTTGATGGTTCCGCCGCCAGACACTGCGCTTGTGCTGATGGCTGACCAGTCCGCATTTCCGTCCGCGTTTGTGGTCTGCCAGATCCGGTTCGTTCCGCCCAGGAGGGTTTGTGCATCGCCCGGGTCCATGACCAGCGGGGCGATGAAGTTGACGGGGTCGCTGTCCCATGGTCCGGTAATGTCTGAAAACCCGCCGAACTGGCTGGAAAACCGAAACACCGCCAAATATACATATGTGGTATATCGTCGCGCTGACGAGTTGAAATCGAATGCAAGAAAGCCACCATCCCCGCCGACGACCTGAGGCCAGCCTGGTGAACCCCGCGTCCGCCAGATCGTTCCATTGTCCTGGGTTCCAGCCATGATCAGGTCGCGATCGGTCCTGTGGACTGCCACTGTATAATTCTGTGTGACGGTGAGGTCGCTGTTGCGATTGATCCATGTCATGCCCGCATCGTCCGACCGCCAGACGCCACCGTCGTTTCCAATCCAGAGGCGTCCGTCTGGTCCGAATGCGATTGCATGCTGGTCGGGGTGTACCTGGCTTCCATCGATTCCGAATGTTATGTCTGTCCACGATTGTCCACCATCGCCCGATTTTATGATGCCGGCGACGCTGTAGGATGGAAATACGCCGCCACCGTAGACGATGTTTTCATCCGTCGGATCCACGCCCACGAAGCAATCGTACCACGCCTGGGGCGATGGGAAGTCTGGTGTGTTGACCAGTTCTGACCATGTGTCTCCACCGTCAACCGTTTTGTAGAACCCCTCCATGCTTCCACCGGACAGCATGGCTGCGTAGAGGACGCCTGGGTTTGAGGCAGAAATCGCCATCACAATCCGGGAGAATCCGGTGCCTGGCAATCCGTTGGTGAGCAGGGAAAATGTATCGCCGCCATCCTCGGACCTGTAGATTCCGTCGCCATGTCTTCCGACATAGACGAGGTTTGTATCGACGGGGTTCAGCACCAGCGATGAGGCAGAGCCGCTGAGACGGTTGTCCCATGTGTTGCCACCATCCATCGATCGGACATATCCACTGGAACCCGTGAGATGGACCACGCCTGGATTGTTCGGATCGACGATCAGCCCGCTGCAACGCGTCCCGACATCTGCTGTGGTGCCGACACGCGCCCATGTGATGCCTGCGTCCTGGGACCGAAACACGCCATCTCCGCTTGAGGCGACGGTGTACTCGCCCGTCCCGAGAAACACGATGTCCGGGTTCGAGGGGTCCAGGGCGACGTGGCCATGGTTGAGAATCGACAGTTCATCTGTGAGTGGTGCCCAGGTGCCACCTGCGTCCGTTGTTTTCCAGAGACCCCCAGACGCGCTGGCTGCGTAGACGATGTCGCCATCGACAGGATGGACGGCTATGGAGACCACCCGGCCACTCGCGTCGTCGTTGCCGCTCCAGAACTCTCCCTGGATCGGACGCGGACCTATCGAAGTCCAGTTCAGCGACATGGGTGAACCGGCTGTGGTTGTTCCCGGATTCATGTGCTCCGGTTTCCATCCTGGGACAGCCTCTCCGATGATACGCAGGTCCCCTGGTGGCGGTGGACCGTATTTCATCTTCCGCGCGACACGTTGCGAACCGCTCTGACAGCCAGCTACGCCAGCCATACATACCGTGACCGTTGCGACGCACATGGCGATGCTCAGCATTCGGAAGCGGTTCAAGATCCATAATCGTCGCACAGAGACTCCTCCGACAGGAAACTGTTGGTCGATCCACGCTCCCATGCTAGCAATTGCGCGTCCCGGTCGCAAGGAAATAGAGGTTTCCGGGACGCGGCTGAAGCGGATGCGTCTGCATGGCGATGGGTCGCGCTCCTGTCTCTGGTTTGCAGGTCTTTGACTTGCCTGATTTGTGCCTGCCTGCCTTGAGTTTGCCTGTCTTGAGCATGCCTGCCCTGAGCATGCCTGTCTTGAGCATGCCTGCTTTGTGTATGCCTGTCCCCGGTTCGTGTTCCCCACGTTGCATCCCCCTGATAGCTGCACCCCTTGATCGCTGCATGCTTCACCCCCTGATGACTGCATGCTGCACCCTGTGGTAGCTGGTTGGAGAAGTGTGCATCTCGCTGTGGCGGGTTGAGTCGTCTCGCCTGCGCTACCATCTGACAGTACTATACCTCATGTCGGGTAGCTTGTCAAGTAAAATGTTAGGAATAAGTTAGTTTTTCCGTAAGCTTTGTGCCGGCCAGTGGTTGCCGGCGTTTTTTTCATTTGCGCATTTTGGGATCAGGTGGGAAATTGGGGGTTTCGGGGGGTGTTTGGGGTGGGATTCGGTTGGATACGGGATGGGGTTGGTCTTTGTGTTCCCAGCCGGGGGCGGCTGGGCTACATGGTTGTATCGGGGTGTCTTACAGGATTATCATTGCGTCGCCGTAGCTGAAGAATCTGTACTGGTTCTGGATCGCGTGTCTGTATGCATCGCGGGTGAGATCGATGCCGGCCAATGACATGACCAATGCGAGCAATGTGCTTTTTGGGAGATGGAAATTTGTGAGAAGGGCGTCTACCGCTCCGAATGTGTATGGCGGGCGGATGAAGAGATCGGTCGTTCCGGAGCGTGGTGAAAGCGGGCCGAAACCTGCACAGGTTTCGAGCGTCCTGACAGAGGTCGTGCCCACTGCGATGACCCGTTGGCCTCGTGCTTTTGCGTGGTTGATTTTTTCTACGGCGGTCTCCGGTAAGTCGTACCACTCCTCGTGCATGGGGTGGTCTTCCAGGCGGGTGGCTGTGATGGGTGCGAAGGTTCCCATGCCGACGTGGAGGGTCAGGGTTGTTGTCTGAATGCCAGAGTTTTTGAGCTGCTCCAGAAGCTGTGTTGAGAAATGGAGGCCGGCTGTGGGGGCTGCTACGGCGCCTGGTTTTTCAGCGTAGACTGACTGGTAGCGGTCGCGGTCGGTTGCGTCTTCGGTGGTCTTGTTGCGATCGCGGTGGATGTAGGGGGGGAGGGGTGTTCGCCCCGTGTGATTCAGCACTTCCTCTGTGGAGTTCCGGGAACAAAGCGTCGCCCGCCATCGCCCGCTGCCGAGGTGCTCGACGAGTTCGATTTCGTGTTTCCGGACTTGTTCCGGGTTCTGGTCGGGTGGATCGCATTGGCTGTTCGTGAGGGTGAGCCGCTCACTGGGTTTGAGTTTTGACGTTCCTGTGAGGAGGACTTCCCATGTTGTTTCGCCGGTCTCCGTCGGATCTGTTTCTCTGACGAATAGTCCTGTGATCCGCCCTCCGGTCGCTCGGCGTGCTTCGATCTTGGCTGGGACTACTTTTGTGTCATTGAGTACGAGTAGATCGCCGGGTGTGAGGAGGTCCGGTAAATCACGGAATTGTGCGTCGCTGATGGTCTGCTGTGATCGATTGAGGACGAGCAATCTTGATTCGTCGCGTCGATCGGTGGGGTGCTGGGCGATGAGTTCTTCCGGCAGGTCGTAGTCGAGGTCTTGGAGATCCAATGGTGTGTTGCGATCGTTCAACAGGGTGATTCCTTTTTGAAACATGTTTGTGTGGTTTGGTTCCGTGGATTCATGTTTGTGATAATTGTAAGATCTTATCACGGCGTAGGTTATGTGTCACGGTCTGTGTTGGGTGGTGGATTGGCCTGGATCTTGCTGGTACTTTGGTGGTGTGCGTTGCGTCAGGTGTGCGTTGCGTCAGGTCCGATCATGGCGTCTGGTCCGATCATGGTGGGTGGTCCGTTTGTGGTATGGTTTTTTGTGAGGTGTTGCTGGGTTGCGAATCCGTCCGGTTGAATCTGGAAGTTTGCTGGTTGATCGGTATCGTCAGTTGCGGCGGTTGCCGAATCTTCTGGTGCGCGGATCGAGCGAATCGCTGATGGTTGCTCGTTTGCGTGAGGGGAATACCAGTCCTCAGTCGTTGATCGACCGATTTGACCAGGGTTCAGCGGCTGCTTCGTCTGCGAAGGTTGCTTGCGAAGGTGGCGAAGGTGGCGAAGGGGTTGCTGGGACGGTGTCTGGTGGTGGTATGGACGACCTCGTAGATCGAGACTGGCCATCGGATCATCCGCCGGATCGAGACCGTTCTGTGAATGAGCGTTTGGTGTACCGCTATGTGTACGCACCGGGTGGTCGTCGCGTTGATTTGTGGTTTTAGCGGTGGGCTGTAGAATCCGCTCGCGATGAAGCACCATGGATCGCTAAAATCACGGATGTTGTATTGGGCCATCCGGCTCACTGCATTTGTACTTCAATTATTCCCGATTGACTGGAATCTCAAGACTGCGCGTTTGTTTGGTCGTGTGTGGTGGCGTTTTGATCGTCGTCATCGGGTTTTGACGCTGGATCACCTTCGTGCTGCGTATGGTGGTGAGCTTTCTGAGGATGAGGTTGAGCGTATCGGTCGGGCGAGTTTTCAGCATTGGTCGATGTATGCTGTGGAGTTCTTTTGTGCGATGCACCTTCTGAATGAGTGGACTTGGCCTCGTTATATCGAATTCGATGAGTTGCGTGATTTGATGGAGCTTTTGATGGCTGGGGATGGTGCGATCCTTGTGACCGGTCATTATGGGAATTTTGAGCTGACGGCGTTCATGCTTGCTGCTGTCGGTTTTGATGTTGTGGCTGTGATGCGTCCTCTGGATAACCCGTATCTGAATGCTTATCTTGTGCGCACGCGTGGTCAGAAGGGTTTGAAGCTTCTGGATAAATTTGGTGCGACCGCAGAGGCAGAGACGATTCTGGAGCAGGGTGGTGCGTTGGGATTTGTGGCGGATCAGGATGCTGGTCGGAAGGGTGTTTTTGTTGATTTTTTCCGTCAGCCAGCTTCCACTTATAAGTCGATTGCGCTGCTTGCGATGAGTACGAATAAGTCGATTGTTGTGGGGTGTGCGCGTCGTACTGGTGGGCGGTTTCACTATCGTGTTGAGGTTTCGCGGATCATTCGTCCTGAGGAGTGGTGTGATCGTGATGATCCTTTGCAGTGGATTACGCAGACTTATGCTTCGGCGATTGAAGCCTCGGTGCGTGAGTGTCCTGAGCAGTATTTATGGATGCATCGGCGTTGGAAATCCAAGCCGAAGGTGGGTCGAACGCGTGGTGGTGTTGGTTTGCGTCGAGAGGGTCAGGATGTGTCGGGGCGTGTCGAATAGGGTGTCCTGGCGTGTCGAACAGGGTGTTGTCGTTTGACGATTCATGGGGTTCTGACTATAATTCGGTGGTGTATATAGGGATATATGTAACCCCGTACGAGGAAGAGATATGGCCGGTGTAGATACGCTTGAGTTTACCGACGGGAATTTTGAATCTGAGGTCGTGAGTGCCGATGTACCGGTGCTGGTCGATTTATGGGCAGAATGGTGTGGTCCTTGTAAGGCGCTTACGCCGATTATTGACGAGCTGGCGACTGAATTTAAGGGGCGTGTGAAGGTTGGGAAGCTGGATACCGACGCGAATCGCGAGGTGTCTGTGAAGTTTGCAGTCAGCGCGATCCCAACCATCATGCTGTTTCATAAAGGTGAGTTGAAGGAGAAATTCGTCGGGTTGCGAAGCAAGCAGGAACTGGCCTCCATGCTCGAGGGTGTCGCTACACCGGCGTAGTTTTCGGTTTCTGAGGCATGAAGTCCTTCGCACAGGTTCCTGATTTTTTCCTGTGTTTGTTAGGTTATCCTGACTGGTTGATTTTCTCATGGTATCGTTCCCCATGTTTGAAGAAGGTACGTCTGAGTCTGGTGCCGGTTGTGGTGGGTGCGAGGCTGGTGGTGGTGATGCGCCTCGTTGTGGTAACGGTCTGGAGAAGATCTATCATACGACGGCGATCCGCTATGGTTTTATGAAGCATATCGGGGAGTTCAGCCACCCCGAGAGTATGCAGTTTTCCTGTGGTGCGCATGTTGTCGTTCAGACGAATCGTGGTATCGAGCTAGGTCAGCAGGTATCGCTTTCGTGTGGTGGGTGCGACAAGCACGTTTCGTCAGATCAGATTCGTCTTTATGTTCAAAACAGCGGTCCTGAGAGCTATCAGCTCGACAATGGTCGGATTCTGCGTGAGGCGACGTCCGACGATCTTGCTGAGTCCAAGCGCCTTCTCGATCGTGCGACGGAAATGAAGCGTGCATCTCAGGGTCATGCGAAGAGGCTTTCTCTTCCCATGAAGATTGTTGAGTGCGAGTATCTTTTTGGCGGTGACCGTGCGATTTTCTATTTTACGGCTGAGGGGCGTATAGATTTTCGCGATCTGGTCAAATCTCTTTCACAGGATTTGCAGACTCGCATCAAGATGCATCAGGTTGGTGCGCGTGATGAGGCGAGGTTGCTTGCAGATTTTGAGACGTGTGGGCGTGAGGTTTGTTGCAAGACGTTTTTGAAGTCGCTTAAGCCGGTGACGATGCGTATGGCGAAGCTGCAGCGTGCGACGCTTGATCCGACCAAGGTATCCGGGCGCTGCGGGCGACTGAAGTGCTGCCTTCGCTATGAGCATGAGGGGTATGAAGAGTTGGACGCCAAGCTTCCGAAGCGGGGCGAGAAGGTGCATACGGCTGAGGGGTATGGTACGGTCGTGGATCGTCAGGTGCTGACCCAGCTTCTTCGGATCGCACGGGCTGGCGATGGTAGCTTTGTGGCGGTTGTGAATGAAGATGTGCTTGAACGTAAGCTGAGTGAATTTCCGCCGGAACCGGAGCGGAAACCACTGCCGGTCGCAACGGAATCGCGTGGTCGGGCTTCTGGTCGTTCTCAGGCTTCTGGTGGTCGGCGTAAGGCCGGGGCATCGGGAGGAGCTGAGGTCGGTGGCGACTCTGGTGTACGCGGTGATGCTGAGTCGCGGGGTGAGGCTGAGTCGCGGGGTGAGGCTGGGGTGCGGGGTGAGGCTGCCAGTCGGGGTCAGTCCGGTCGTCGTGGTGGATCGGGCAAGCGTGGTGAGTCGGGTAAGCGTGGAGGATCCGGCAAGCGTGGTGGGTCGGGTCAACGTGGTGTGGTGGGGAAACGTGGTGGTTCTGACGGCAAGCGTGTTGGGGCGGATGAGAAAACGGGTGGTGAGCGAAAACGAGGTGGATCGAAGGCGCGAGGTAAAGGTAGCGGGCGGGGTGGTGCATCTGCTCGTGCCGGTGCCAAGGGTGCTCCGGGTGAGGGGCAGGGGATTCCGAAGGATCGTGATGGTGCGCCCGATGTAGATGGGAATGTCAGTGCTTCGGATAATACTGGCGATGCGTTGGGGAATGGTGGCGACAAGACATCGCAGACCGGGCAGACTGGGCCTCGTCGCCGGAAGCGTCGGCCCCGTCGCCGTCGAAGTGGTGGGAATAGGGGTGATGGTGGTGGAAACAGCGGTGATGGTGGCGGTAACGCTCCGAAGGATAGCGGTGGGGCATCGGGTGATTCGTCGTCAGAGTAGTTTAGAGCAGTAGGGTAGTACGGCAGTAGGGTAGTACGGCAGTGGGGCCAGTGGGGTAGTAGTAGGGTGGTTGGGTCGTCATGTGTTGCAGGTTCGTCTGGTGGTGATGAGGTTTGGTTGGGCGATATAAAGGAATCTGGTGGTAGTGAGTACTGAACCGGGACAAGAGGTTAAGACGCTGCATGATCTGGCGCGTGTTGTCGGGCGGTATGATGTCTCGTCGTTTGTGTTCGTTCGGGATGGTCTGGAATTTGCTGCGCGGACCGTGCATGGTGCCCTGTCGCCCGCACAAATCATCATTTACCAGTACATGACAGCCGAGGATATCGACCTGACTGAGCTGTTCGAGCGTTATCGGGCGGATGCGTTGGATGAGACCGTGAGCAATGCGATTGAAGATGCAGGCGAGATGGAATCACTCAATCGCAATGTTGGCGGAGATGACCTCTGCTGGCGACTCCGCGATTTTGCCCGGCAGCGCTATGGGCGGTTGTCGGGTCTTGTGTTAGGTCAGTGGGGTGTTCGTGAGACGCGGGACTTTGGTGAAATCGTCTTCGCGATGGTGGATCATGGGTTTATGCAAAAGGAACCCCAGGACAGCCTGCGCGATTTTGAAGGGGTTTTCTGCCTGAAAACCGAGCTTGAGACGCGGTATCCATTTTTCGACTAACAATCATTTCCGATCAGCGGTAGTTGTCTGAGTTGCGACTATCTGGGTTGCGACTATCTGGGTTGCGGCCACTTTTCAGTTGCGAACAGCCTCAAGTATTCGGGCGCGTGTGATTATTGGGGCGCGTGTGATTATGCGGGTGCGTTGTGACTATTCGGGTGCATTCTGGCTGGTGTTGCTGGCCTGCTGCCCGGGTTCTGATGTCTGAGGATCTGCCGGGTCATTCCTGGCCGAGTCATTCCTGGGGAGCATTTTGTTATTTGAGTTCGTGCTGCCGTCGATCTGATCCTTGACGTCGCGCAATCCCTTTTTGAATTCGACGATGCTTTTGCCCATGGAACGGGCGACGTCGGGCAGTCGCCGTCCGAAGATCAGAAGGGCGAGGATCCCGATGATGACCATCTCGGTTCCGCCCGGCAGGCCTATTGCAAGCATGGGGGACATCTCTCGTTGCTCCAGTGAACGATTTGGCGTCGCGGTGAATGCTTTGGTCCGACTGACCGTAAGTACCGCGATTCCGGATGATCGGCACATTTGATCTTATCCGTTCAGCCGTTCAGGGTCAAAAATGGAATAGTATTTGTGATCCTCATTTTCAGATGCGATTTCCAGCATTGGAACCACACATCCTGGGATGGGTTCCGAGTCAGCTATCGGGACGGAGGCGGGCTTCGAGGCGTTTGAGCACGGTGGCAGGGACGAGTTGTGCCAGTCGCGACTCTGTGGCTCCTCCCAGTTCGACGATCTGTTTGATGAGCGAGCTTGAGGTCAGGGCGGTCTGGTCGGTGGTCATGAGAAAAACGGTTTCTATGGATCCGACGATGAGGTTTGCGTTGGCGAACTGCAGTTCGTCGCGGAGGTCTACGCTGTCGCGGATGCCTCGGAGGATGATGTTGGCGCCCTGGTCCTTGGCGAATTCCATGGTCAGACCGCCGTAACTCTGGACGGAAATGTTGTCCAGCCGCTCCTCCGCGACGAATTCCTGGATCATGGAAACGCGTTCTGATGAGGAAAACATCTCGCTTTTTTCAGGATTATGCCCCACGCCGACGACGACGCGATCGAATAACCGTGAGGCTCGGCGGATGAGATCGAGATGTCCCAGTGTTACCGGATCGAACGTTCCTGGGAATACTGCGACGCTTTTGGTTACTTCGCCCATACAAAATCTCCTCGATGAATGGTCGCATTCTAGGACGTGTGGGGGATTTTGTGAATCACCGGGACTTGTCCTTAGCGCATGTGTTGCGTCGGGGTCGCGCTTGACATGGCGTGGATCGCGGCGGATGCTCGTTGTGATGAGTGATTTGAAGCCCGAACATCAGAAGCAGAAGCAGAAGCAGCAGGAGCAGGATGTGGACCTTTCGGTCGATCTGGCGGGGATGGTGATGGCGAATCCTGTCATGACCGGGTCCGGGACGAGTGGATATGGTCCGGAATATGCTCCGTTTCTGGAGATTGCCAGTCTGGGGGCGTTTGTGACCAAGGCTGTCACGCCGGGGGAGCGTAAGGGGAATCCGCCGCCGAGGACAGTCGAAACGGCTGGCGGGATGCTGAATGCGATCGGGTTGGCCAATGGGGGTCTTGAGCGATTTCTGAGCGATAAGGTTCCATATCTCAGCGAATTGGGTATCCCGGTGATCGTGAATGTGGCTGGTCGCGATCCGGACGAGTATGCGATGGTGTGTCGCGCATTGGATGAGGTGCCGTGCATCACGGGGGTGGAGCTGAATGTGTCCTGTCCGAATGTCTCGGATGGACTCGACTATGGGACGGATCATGCACGACTTGAATCGCTGGTTGCTCACGTTCGTCGCGATGTGAAACGTGCGAAGGTGATTGTGAAATTGTCGCCCAATGTGACGGATATTACGGCGACCGCACGGGCTGCGATCAATGGTGGTGCTGAGATTTTGTCGCTGATCAATACGCTTGCGGGGATGGCGATCAACGTGAACACGTTTCGCCCGATGCTGGCCAACCGTACGGGTGGATTATCCGGACCGGCGATCAAACCGGTGGCTGTCTGTATGGTTCACAAGGTGTATAGCAAGGTTGCCAGGGAGCATGGCGTTCCGATTATTGGGATGGGTGGGATTCAGAACTGGCGTGACGCTGCTGAGTTCATGCTTGCTGGGGCGTCTGCTGTTGCGGTTGGGACGGCGCTGTTTGTGGATCCGACCATTCCGAATCAAATCTGTGGTGGGCTGAGGACGTACCTTGCTGGTAAGGGGATGTCGCGTCTTTGCGAGTTGACGGGCATGCTTGCGAATTGACGGGCATGCTTGACTGATCGCGATCAGCGAATTGGGTTCCACCTGATTCAGACGCCCTGATGCCAAACACGCTGCCGGCCGACTTGGGCTTCCGACAGCGTGTTATTACGCCCGGGAGGACTCGAACCTCCAACCTTCAGATTCGAAGTCTGCGACTCTATCCAATTGAGCTACGGGCGTTTCCTGCGTCGCCGTGATACATGGGTCACTGCTCGACGCATTGTCCGATATTGTGTCCTGTCCGGGATTATGTTCCTTTCGCTCAGATTCTGCAACCCTGCGATGGTTGCAACCCTGCGAAGGTTACGGATCCTCTGTCCAGACGACATTGCGTCCGTTCCCTGACCAGAGGGTGTTGTTCCCGTCGAATCCGATGGAGCCGTCCGGGAGGGTCTGGTAACCGAGTTTCTTCAGGGTGAGGGCTTCGGCATGGGTATCGACGAATAGTACGTTGGCGCGGTTGCGATGTCGCGTGTCTGCTGCGGTTCGATGCCTCTGGGACAGGCTTGCCATCTCACCGTTTTCCGGGTCCACGCGTGGTGGGTCGAGATTGAACCCCTCATTGCCGAACCGAAATTCGTCGCGAGAATTGTTCACATACACACCACGTTCACCGGGCGGATAAGATGCAGCGGTCCCCATGCAGTCTGCCACTGCGACGGTCCCGGAGGGGGATCGGATACGCGTGGCGACGATGGGCCAGTTTTTGAACGACTCGATGTCATCCGAATCTCTCAGACGGGAATTTCCCAGGAACTGGTAGTTGTACCCATAGCTGCCATTCCGTTCATCGGTCCAGCTTGAAACCTGCGGGCAGACAAAAATGGGGTTCGAGTAGTTCTGACGGTCCCCGGGTTCTCCGAACATATCGGTTTCGGTTCTGCACGTTTTCGGATCGTCGAATGCGGGGATTCCGACCTGTGCGCCCATGACCGCCAGAAACGTGGGTCGGTACTTCAATCCGCCCGCTACGTCCTTCTGCCAGTGGCAGTCGTCGATTTTCGGAAGCCTGCCGGGAACGAGGACATCGCGGTTTTCCATGGCATACATGGTGATGCCCTGACCCAGGACGCGGAGCTGAGCCAGGCACTTCACGCCGCGTGCCTGCTGGCGGGCTTTGGAGAGGGATGGCACGAGGATGCTCATAAGCAGTCCGATGACCGAGACCACGACGAGCAACTCGATCAACGAGAACGCAGCCTGTTTTTCAGAGTCGCTTTGAACCATGGAATTCCGATATCGGTGCATCGCCCCATTCTAATCAGGTTTTATGATGTTTGTAGCGATTCTGCGGTGAATTCTGTTTCAGGATGGACCCTGTACTGTCAGCCCATGGGTGGAAAGTTGCAACGCGTACTGAAATATGTTGGCAGGAAGCAATCAAGAGACGGTTTTTGCCGAAGAACGTCTGTCCGGGGACCTTGTTCATGCATGGAAAACTGCTCTCATACAGGTGGACGACGCGCCCGCTCGACAAGGCAATCGTGTATACGGATCAATCTGTATTTTCGGGAATCGTTCCCCATCCCACGGAAATCGGATACCCTGCCGACGATGGATATTCGACAAGTCCGATCCGCTAATGTTCGGCCACACCCTCGAAGACCAGATCGGCGGACAACTGGTCGCGGGGTTCGTCATGACCGGTTTGTTCGAGGACAGCAATCCGGACAATGCGTTGAGTGAGTACATGGCGACGTACATTGCAACCCGTGCTGTAAAACCACCGATTTCCCAGTGATACTCCGGAGACCAGTGATACTCCGGAGATTGCAGCTCAACTTCGCCCCGGCCATACGCTTTCATTCCGACCAGATTATCCGACAACGCGTGCAGTACCCCCGTAAGATTCGATCCGCACGGGTTGGACGATTGTCAGGGTCTCAGAGGACACCCCGGCTTTGATGATGATCGTTTCGTTGCTGCTCGCATCATTCAGGCCTTCCAGGAGCGAATCGAATGGTTGACAGAAGGAACCCTCTTCCCCGCCAGTGTGGGAAAAATCGACCCAGGTGATTTTCCTGGCGAAGGCTGCGTTGAAGGCGTCAATGACGATTTGGCGCGACAATCCATTCGCGTCCGGTGTCGCTCGACGCAGGGGTTGCTGCTGCTCCATATGGATGAAGCGTTCGGGCAACTGTGCTGAGGTGCCGGCTGTGCATGGGTTGGCAGAATTGTTGATGGATCGGCCTTGCACGTTGGTTTGTCCGCAGAAGGGGTTGTTGTTGCAAGGCCAGACGATGTCGAGCGGGTCGTTTGTGGGTGCGTTGCAGCTTCCAGACCCCAATCCGGAATAGGATGTGCCCTTGATTTCAGCATTGAGCGCAGCCGCAAGTGTCGTGGCAATGCTCCCGTTCATATTCCCGCTGGTCCCATTGCTGATAACGGCGAGTGAAGTGGCTGTCGTCGGGTTGCAAGGTGTAAACCCGTGGACACTGATCGACACAAGTTCTGGAATACGATCGGAGACTGCATCGCTTGTGGCCTGATAGAAATTATCGACGAAGTGTGCGACATCGGACGTCCGATACGCCTGTGAACCGCCGCCGCAGGTCGTGGTCGAATCCGAGCAGGGTGAGGCAGTGCTGTTCGCGCAACGGTGCGTACCCGCCACCTGCCAGAACAGCGCTTGCGTACCGATGAAGATGTCGATGCTATGGCTATGCGTGTTGCTGTCATAGATGGGGTGCGGAGACTGGATGTTTAAGAGGCGTCTCGCGCGCGGATTGTATGCGAACGTACCCAGGCCGCGTACCGGCGTTCCACCACTGAGTTGCTCGCGCAGGAT
>JAJRYY010000078.1 GCA_024275565.1 Planctomycetota bacterium | reverse complement strand
GGAACGGAAACGGCAATGCCAACGGGAACGGAAACGGCAATGCCAACGGGAACGGAAACGGCAATGCCAACGGGAACGGAAACGGCAATGCCAACGGGAACGGAAACGGCAATGCCAATGGTAACGGGAACGGCAATGCCAATGGTAACGGGAACGGCAATGCCAATGGTAACGGGAACGGCAATGCCAATGGTAACGGGAACGGCAATGCCAATGGTAATGGGAACGGGAACGGCAATGGTAACGGTAATACCACCTGTCCGGACGGTTCGATCCGCGTAGAGACCAGTCTTACTGGAGCAGGCAGCGGATTCTCAGATTATCGTCTGGAACCTGACCGCGAACGCTTCCGCGTAGATGTCTCCGGGCTTACGCCGGGTGGTCATACGATTTTCATCAACGGTACTTCCGTGGGTCAGATAAATGTGGGTGGTGGCGGTTTTGGCTCGCTGGAGTACGACTCGAACGATGGTAATTTCCCGCCCAACTTCCCATCGCTGTCTGTTGGAAGCACGATCAATGTTGGTGGTGCAGTCAGTGGCGTCTATTCCCTCAACTGCTCCTGACCTCGGTTGAGAAGCGCGTTTTTGAGGCAGGAGCCTGCCTGGTTTTGCGGTTGGCTCCTGCCTCTTCCTTTTGTTTGCAGATTGTTTTTTATGACCCATGATCGCCGTGTGCGAAAGAAGCAGGAGATGAACCGATGAACCCTCGAATCTGGAAATGCCAAAGCGTGAGTGTTTTCTTTCCCTGTTATAATGAAGAAGCCAATGTCGAACGTACGACTCTTTCAGCTTTGCAGGTGTGTGAGAGGCTTTTCAACGACTACGAGGTGATCATCGTGAATGATGGCAGTTCGGACATGACTGGCGACATCGCGGACAGGCTTGCACGGGACCACAAGCATGTCCGGGCTGTGCACAACGCGCTCAACCGTGGATATGGTGGAGCATTGCAGCGTGGGTTCGACGAATCGAGTAAGGAGTGGATTTTTTATACGGATGGTGATGGTCAATTCGATATGGGTGAGATCGAAACGCTTCTGCCATTGCTCGACAGTTACGACATTGTGAGTGGTTATCGGATTGACCGGCAGGATCCTCTGATGCGTAAGATCAATGCCAAGTGCTGGGGCTGGCTGGTGAATACATTGTTCCGTATGCATGTGCGTGACATCGACTGTGCCTTCAAGTTCTTTCCCCGCAGCTTGTTTGAACAGATTGAGATGCAGTCAACGGGTGCGTTGATTGATACAGAGATTCTGGCGAAGGCGAATAATCTGGGTTATCGGATTGGGCAGATTGGCGTACACCATTTTGCGCGTGTTGCAGGTGAACAGACGGGTGCCAACCCTGGCGTTATTTTGAAGGCATTTATGGAGCTTTTTGCGTTGAGGCGGCATATCAGCAAGGTGGCTCCTCGCACGCGACTGAGTGTCGGGAGCGCGAGTCGATCGGCTGCCTGAGTGGTTGACTCGTGGGTGGTGATTCGCATTTTCTACCTTGCGTGAGGATTCGCAGTTTCTACTTTGCGAGATCGACACAGAGCAGTTCCTTGTCGTTGCGTACATACATTTTTCTGCCCGCGAAGGCAGGGTGGGTCCAGCAGACGCCGCCGCGCCGATTGAGTTGTCCTGTTGTGGGGTCAAAGATGTGCGTGCGGCTTATCTCGTGGTATCCGTCTGGTGACAGGCGTGAGATGATGAGGTCTCCGCGTTCGTTGAATATCCAAGTCTCCTCGTCATGTTCGATGAAGTGCATTGTCGCCCATCTTGCTCTGGGGACAGCCTCAAGTGATTCCCATATTCGGTCACCGGTTTTCAAATCGAGGCAGCGTAGTTCGCCATAGGCGCAGCATCCATAAATGTGTCCGTTTTTGATGATGGGTGTTGAGATGATTGAGTGCAGGCCACGCGTGTTCATTTCGTCTTCCCCCTGCACCAGCCACACTTTCGAGACGTCGGGTTTGTCGTAGTGGAGTCGGAGGAGGAGGGAACCATCGAAGAATCCTGAGACGAGCAGGTGATTGTCTTGAACGACGGGTGTTGCGATACCGATGACCATGCGGCGTTGTTTGTAGGGGTGTGACCAGTACACTTTTCCTGTGGCGGGATTCAAGCCTACGACGTTTTCACCTGTCCAGCAGACGAGGACGCGCAGGCCTGCCTGGTCAATCACGATTGGGGCTGAGTAGGAGGGTTTGTCGGAGAGGGCGTGCCATGCTTCCTTGCCTGTGATTTTATCGAATGCGACGAGGCAGGCGTTATTTTCGCCGCCAATGTGGGTGATGATTAGATTGTCTTCGATGATGGGTGCAGCTGCGATTCCCCAGATTGGCATGCGGATTTTGTATTTCCGGTTCAGATCGTGACTCCATAGAACGGTTCCGCTGGTAGCATTGAAGCAGAAGAGATTACCCATCGCTCCGAGTGAGAAGGCTCGCTTGTTTTCGATCAGTACGGATGCCCGTGGGCCCGTGTCGTAGCTGACGTTGCGGTATGAGCATTTGTATGCATGTGTCCAGATTTTCCTGCCTGTGGCTGCGTCAAAGCAGTGAACGCGTTCCATTTGCACTGGTTTGGTGATCCGATCTGTGAGAAAAACGCGTCCCTCGGCGATTGTCGGGCCAGAATATCCGCCAGCGATCTCCGCCCGCCATATGGGTTTCAGGTGGGGCGAATCAAATTTGTCTACAATTCCTGTTTCGCTCCATACGCCATCGCGGTCTGGACCACGCCACTGAGGCCAATCGTCTGCTTTGGCGGTGGTTGCGGTGATTTTGGGTGCGAGTATCGTAAGGGCGATGGTGATGGCAGCTGCGCAGCGAGGATTCATGTTGTTCTTGAGCATCCTTTCTGTGGTTGTGCAAATGGGTTTGTTGGGTAAGGATTGTAGCATTGAGGGCGTATCTGACGAGTCGGCGGAGATTAGTTGATGCAATATTTTGGACGAACGAAGCGTGGGCGCATGTCGCTTGCGGGCATTATGTTTGTGGTTTTCTGTACCCGTGCCAGCGCAGATTGGCCGAATTTTCGCGGACCGAATCATGATGGCATCAGCAGCGAGACGGCGTTTCAGAAATCCTGGACAGATTCGATTCCGCTGGTGTGGAGTCGTGAGGTTGGATCAGCCTTCAGCTCATACGCGTGCGTCGGTGATCGTGTGTACACCTGTGGGACAGCAGATTCCATGCAGACGATATATTGCCTTGATGCAGACACTGGGGCTGTCAAGTGGTCACGGGGGGTCGAGGATGAATACCATGAACCGATGGGTGGTAGCGGGACACGTTCTACGCCGACGGTCGATGATGGCTGTGTCTATGTGCTTGGGGCGAAGGGGCGGATTGTTTGCATGGAGGCTGAGTCTGGGAAGGAATTGTGGTCGAAACGGTTTTCGCATATGCCAACCTGGGGGTATTCGGGTTCTGTGCTGATTGAGGGCGATCTTGCCATCACGACGGGAGGTGGGTCAGATGGTGCCGTCGTGGCGTTCAATAAAAAGACGGGGAAACAGGTGTGGCAGTGCGGAGACGAGCCGGCTGGTTATGCAACACCTTACCCGTTCACGTTTGAAGGTACGCGTTATGTGGTCGGTTTTTCCGGGAAAGCAGCGATCGTGGTTGAACCTGCGACGGGGCGGGAAGTGTGGCGAAAACCGTGGAAAACTGAGTGGGGTGTCAACGCAGCCGCCCCGATTTTTAGTGATGGGCATCTCTTTCTCTCTTCGGGATATCGGACGGGTTGCGGCGTTTACAGGCTTCGGAAAGATGGCGATGTGCTGGCTGGCGAGGAGGTCTGGAGCGGCCGGGTGTTGATGAACAAGTTTCAGTCCTGTGTGCTGACTGAGGGGATGCTGTATGCGAGCGATCAGCGGGCGCTGGTGTGTGTGAATTTCCTGACTGGTGAAGAAAAATGGCGGATCCACCGGGTGAAGCATTCTCCGATGTTCCTGGCGGATGGTCACCTGGTCATGCTTGGTCAGCGCGGGCAGCTTCAAATCGCCAAAGCCAGCGCCGCTGCGTATTCGCCGCTTACAAGTGCTGACATATTAGATGGTCGATGCTGGTCGGTGCCCGTGTTGCATCGTGGTAAGTTATATGCACGGAATTTGAGTCGGCTGGTCTGTTTTGATTTGAGTGGATCAGGTGGGAAAACGGGTCGGTAGTACACGGAGCTGGTCGAACCATGTGTGCAAATATGAGTCAGACGAGTCCATGGGCAGTCGGTATACTGATGCTGTGGTCATGTGGTGCTATAGCGCAGGAAGCTGAGAAGCGGGACGTTCAGGAGCAGAACCTTCAGAAGCAGAACGTTCAGAAGCAGAGCGTTCAGAAGCGGGGCGTTCAGAAGCAGGGCGTTCAGCAGCGGGGTGCCCGAGATCAGGAAGCACTGGAAAAAGCGTTCTCCGATCGGCTGGAAAATGCAATCTTCCAGGGGACCTGGCAGGTTACGGATGAAGAGGGTCTTCGTGGACAAGGAAAACTGAGCGATCCGAAAACAGATCGCTACACGATCGTCAGTGCGAAGAAGATGTTGAATGACCGCTGGCTGATCATGGCGCGGATTCAATATGGCGAGAAAGACGCGACGGTACCGATCCCAATACGTGTTGTCTGGGCAGGTGATACACCGGTCATCACGCTGGATGAGTTGACGATTCCGTTTATGGGTACCTACTCTGCGCGTGTGATGGTCCATCGAAATTTCTATGCCGGTACTTGGTTTGGGGATTGTTATGGTGGTATCATGTCCGGTCAGATCGTCAAGGCAGGCGTTCAGGGTGATGCGCGTGTTGGGAACGTTGCGGGCGACCGTGTTGTCCCCGAGGTGGTGATTTCTGCGAATCCCAAAACAGGTGAAGTTGTGTTCGTCGAGATATCGGAGAATGCGGTGGACTTCACGAAGGGTGCCATGTCTGGCGAGGATGGGAAGTCTACAAAAACGTCGTACCTGTCGGTCGTCAGGCGGGAAGTCCCGATCTGGAAGAGAGGTAAGGGTGGGACATTGGTTCTGAGTTTTGATCGAATGATGGGCGATGCGGAAACGTTTATGGGGCCTGTCGCGTTTGACACCGACACTGAAGACTGGCATGGATCCAGGAACGGGCTTGGGAGTATTTTCGGGCCGATGCTTGGGAAATCGATTCTGCTGAAGGCAGATGGCGGGGGGCGAATCCTGAGCGCATCCGGAATGGAGGATATATTTTTTGAGGTGCAGGATCATGCTTCGAGTATGTTCCTGTTTGCACAGATGGAGTCGGAGCTGACTGATGATGCCGTAAAATATCGGTGGGGTGATTCGATCTGGGCGTTTTATCCTGACGAGGGCGTCAGGATTGGAGACACATGGACGCGCACCGTGCGGCGAAATGACGTGTATCTGGGGCAGCTGGAATATCGTTACCGCTGTTCACTGGATGGGGTTGGTCTTGAAAATGAGCGACGGATGGCGCGGATTGGCTATGAAGCTGAGATCCGCCTGTTAGACGGTGCAGGTCGAGCCCGGCGGTTCAACACGCTGGTGACGTTTCAGGAAGGGCATATTGAGGGGTATGCGATGTACGACTTGGAGCGTGGTGAGATCGTCAATATGTCCGAGACTGAGCGGTCCACAGCCATTGGTGAGAGCGATGGTACCCAGCCAGGCGAGGTGGTTCCTGTCGAATTCAAACGGACCGTTGAGCGAACCATGCGCATCCTTACAGCAGATGAGCGTCGCGCGCAACGTGAGCCGGTAAAGACGGACGAGTGACACACTTATGACACTGCGGCATGCTGTTTGGAGCATTTGAAGTGAAGACGATTATTGAGCCTTTTCGCATTAAGACGGTGGAACCGATTCGAATGACGACACACCGCGAGCGGGAGGCAATCCTGCGTGTGGCGCGATTCAACTTGTTCGGTGTTCATGCTGTCGATGTACTGATCGATCTACTGACCGATAGTGGTACGAGTGCGATGAGTAGCGAGCAGTGGGCCGCGATCATGCGCGGTGATGAGTCGTATGCCGGGGCGCGAAGTTTCTTTCGGTTGTATGACCGCGTCTGCGAAATGACGGGTTTTAAGGAGATCCTTCCGACGCATCAGGGGCGTGCGAGCGAGCGCATTCTTTTCGACACGTTGTGCAGCGAAGGGTTGATCGTTCCGAACAACTGCCATTTCGACACCACACGGGCCAATGTGGAGCAGTCCGGGGCGCAGGCAGTCGATCTTGTGATTGATGCGTGTAAAGACCCCGCGTCGAGGCATCCATTCAAGGGAAATATGGACGTTGACCGGCTGCGCGCCCTGATCGAGAAGGAGGGTCGCGAACGGATACCTCTCTGTATGGTCACGATCACCAACAACAGTGGTGGTGGGCAGCCGGTGAGCCTGGAAAATCTACGCAGCGTTCGAGAGGTCTGTGACGAATTTGAGATACCATTCTTTCTGGATGCCTGTCGTTTCGCTGAGAATGCCTACTTTATCAAACAACGAGAGCCGGGAATGAGCGATCGCAGCATCCCGGAAATCGTGCGTGAAACATTCGATCTCGCCGACGGTGCGACCATCAGTGCCAAGAAGGATGGACTGGTCAATATCGGCGGTTTGTTGCTGTTTCGTGACAGGGATCTGGCGCTTCAGGCTCGAAATAATCTGATCCTCACTGAGGGGTTTCCGACGTATGGAGGATTGGCTGGGCGCGATCTGGATGCCATGGCCCAGGGGTTTGTGGAGATCGTGGATGAGCATTATTTAGCCTATCGCATCCGGAGCGTGGCGTATCTGGGTGAAAAAATGGTGGCAGGTGGTGTGCCGATCATGGAGCCTCCTGGTGGGCACGCGGTCTATATCGATGCGGGACGATTTTGTCCGCATATTCCGCCGACTCAATTTCCAGGGCAGGCAGTCGTCGTGGGATTGTATCGGCATGCGGGTATTCGGGCAGTGGAAATTGGAAGTGTTATGTTTGGAGGTGGTGAGCATGATGCACCAGACATGGAACTTGTGCGGTTGGCCATCCCGCGTCGCGTGTATACCCAGAGTCATATTGATTATGTGGCAGAAGCTGTGGTTGAACTCTACGAAAATCGTGACTCGTTGAAGGGGTTGCGGATTGTTGAAGAACCGCCCGCTCTTCGTCACTTCACGGCTGCATTTGAGGAATGTTGACGATGGTTATCTGGTATCGTTGACGGTTTCTGTCGCGTCATTTTGTGTCGTTGTGGCGGGGCGGTAGAGTTTTGCATCGTCCGGGCGACCGCTGGTTTCAAAGAATGCAACCAGTCGCAGGGCAGCTTTGCGGGTGTCCCGATGCGTATTGCCCCGGTCAGCCCGGATTGTCTCGTACCCGTCAAGCAGAAGTTGCTCGGCTTCGATTTGATTCCGCTCGTCATTCAGGAAGCGACACTCTCCGAGGAGGCTTTGAGCCTTCCCGGTTTCGGGATGGTTGAGAGGCCAGCGTTCCTGGAAGATCTCCAATGCTTCCTGGAGTATGGGGTCTGCTTGTTCGGGTTTTCCGACTGCAAGCAACGCTTCGCCGTACCCGAGCAGGCATCTGGCGATGTGGGGGTGTTTTTCCGGAAGTGACGCCCGGGCGATGGAGACACCTTCCTGCATGAACCTTTCGGCAGATTCAGCATCGTCAACCGCTAGAGACACCTCACCAAGCATGACCAGGGTGTAGCCAATGCGTCTATGACCCTCCGGTAAGGTTTTTTGAAACAGAGCAAGTGCATCCTGCAGAAGCGAAGCTGCTTTTGCGTAGTCGCCTTGTTCGAAGTGTACAGGAGCCAACCGTGTGAGTGTACGGGCGAACTCGTGGCTGTCCTGACCATGTGCAACGCGTTCGATCTCCATTTCCTCCAGAAACCTCTGCTCTGCTTCGACGAAATTCCCCAGACGCAGATGGATCGCCCCGAGGTTATCGAGGGTGTTCAGGGCAGATGGATGGTCACGCCCAAGCCTCAACTGCTGAATGTTCAATGCCTGCTCGAATCGCAGAATCGCCTCTTCCGACTTGCCCATATTGAATAGCAGGACCGCGAGGTTGTTGAGGACGTCTGCTACCTTGGGGTGATCCGCGCCGTGAACACGCCGATGTGCATCCAAGACCTCCAGATAGAGTGATTTTGCCGTCTCATAACTGCCCTCACTCTTGTACGCGAGTGCTAGTTCGTTCATGCAGGACAACGTTGTGGCATGATCTTCGGGATAGACTTCTCGTAGCAGTGCGAGCGCTTCAAGCATAAGCTTCTTGGCAACCTGATGATCACCTTTGCTCCAGGCCCACATCGCATAACTGTGAAGCGCTTCAGCGACACGCGGATGCTGATCCCCAAGTGTTGCACGATAAATTTCCAATGCTTTGATGAGCAGCAGTTCGGCTTCTTCGTAACCACCGTTCGGACCCATCACGATGTCGGCGAGCGCGCACATTCCGTCAGCCACAAACGGGTGTGAATCGCCATAACGATCTTGAAGCGTTGCGAGCGCCTGGCGTTGGAGAGTCTCAGCCTGTGCGTATGAACCGAGATTCTGTAAAATGTCTGATAGATGTGCGATCGCAGTCGCGATTTTGGGGTCACCCTGGTCAAGTGTTGCTGTGAATATTCCGACCGCTTGTTGCTGTATCTTTTCGGCCTCTGCATAATTACCGCGAGTACGCTCCAGCAGCGCTTGAGATTGAAGGACTTCGGCGACTTGTTCACTGTTCGAGCCGAAATGACGTTCTCGAATCTGTAACGCTTCATCCAGCAAACCCTCAGCCTCGTCGGTGTTGTCCATCTGAAGGTGCAGATTTGCGAGGCTGACGAGGCTTGATGCGGTGTCCGGATGATCGTTCCCAAGCGCTCCACGACGCAGTTCAAGCGCCTGCGAGATGAGTGTGTCAGCAGTGTCGATCGCAGCCAGGTTCTGGTAAATCCTGCCAATGGTGTCAAGGAGGGTGGCTTGGATGGCTGGTTCGTCAGTCAACTCGACCTGTGTACGTCGGGCGGCGACGTCAAGTATATCTCGACTCGCAGCCGGTACGACCCCCGAGGCGTCCTCCTGGACGTTGAATGGGTCGGAGACCTGAAAGAACTCAGTCAGGTATTGAGCGACCTTTTTTGCGGTGGCAGCGTCCGCAGACGCCTGTTCTTCAGCCATTTCCGCACGCTGGCGTTGCTCGTTGGCTGTATCACGCTCAGCCCGGGCGATCCGTATCTGCCATCCGACACCTGCTGTTCCTGCAAGTATCGAAAACATCACCAGCACGCCAGCCATCATGCCAGTCCGATGCCTTCTGATAAATTTGATGGTCCTATAGTGAAAGGTGTCCTTCTGGGCCAATACGGGCAAACCATGAAGATGGCGGCGGATATCCTCGGAAAACTGCTCCACGGAACTGTACCGATGCTCCGGTTCTTTGCGCAATGCTTTCATGACGATTGCATCAATATCGCCGGAAAGCTGTCGCCGAAGACGCTCCGGGTTGCCATCCCGTGTGCGACTGACACACTCCGGCGTCAACGTCCGTCGTGTCGTACCATCATCCGCCAGTATTTCCTCCGTCCTCGTCACAGCCGTACTCGGTCGTGCGGGCTCTTCTTCGCATACGATTCTCGCAGCCTCATGATCGGCGCACTGCTCCAGGCGATAAGGACGATGCCCCGTGAGCAGGCGATACAGTACAACACCCAGCGAATATACATCGCTCGCCGTCGTAACCGTTTCACCGCGCAGCAGTTCCGGACAGGCATATTCTGGCGTAAAAAACCGCGACCCGGACCGCGTTTGATCCTCAGCATATTCGGGAGATGTGGGATCCAGCAGTTTGGCGATCCCGAAATCGAGCAGTATTGTGGTTCCATCCTCTGTGACCATGATATTGCTTGGCTTTAGGTCACGATGAATGGTCAGATTCAGGTGGGCATAATGAACCGCACCGCACACACTCCGAAACAGCTCCAGGCGATCTACAGTTCTGAGGTTCCTGCCATCGCAGTAGCTGTCTATAGGCGTGCCATTGATATAGTCCATCACCAGGTAGGGTGTTCCATTGTCCGTCGTTCCACCATCCAGCAGCCTGGCTATGTTGGGATGGTCGAGATTTGCAAGTGCCTGTCGCTCGATGCGGAACCTGCGACGAAGCTCCGTCTGTTGAAGAAAATCCCGCCAGCCGGTCCCGCCGCGAATGAGCTTGATCGCAACTTTCTTGTCGTATGCGTCGTCAGCCCGTTTGCCGGCATACACCGTTCCCATGCCCCCGGACGCCACCTTTTCCGTAATTTCATAGACGCCGACGCGTCGTCCGGTCCAATCTTCACTCCCCTCATCAGACGTTCCACCCGCATCCGCAGCAGTTGTGACGGACTGAACAGCAGGATCTTCAATGAAATCCGAGGCTGAGTCGTGAGCGCGCAACAGCGACCGGACTTCGCCGATCAACGACGAATCTTCATTGCCAGCGTGCGCAGCGAGATACTCCTCCCGCGCTTCCGGTCTGAGATCCACCGCAGCTTGGAATAACGTTTTAATACGCTGCCATCGTGCTGTTTCCATAGTCATGATGTTGTACAACAGAAGACGCGAAATTCGGGTGAGCTTTGGCTCATGTTGCTGACCAGTTTGATGTGAAATAATGAACAATCGGCGATTTTCGCACAAATGAAGGCGTAACGCCCTTTCGCGAACGATCTACGCACTGATCTCACGAAACAACCACGCTTTCGCCATGGCCCATTCCCGCTTCAGTGTCGCGGGCGAAATGCCCATCACCTCAGCTGCCTCCTCAATCGTCAATCCACCAAAGAAGCGAAGTTCCACGATGCGAGTCTGTTTCTCATCAATTTTCGCAAGCTTGTTCAGGGCATCGTCGATGGCGGCAAGGTCCAGATTTCGATCCTCCACGACCAGCAGATGCTCTTCGAACGGGACACCATCGCGATCCCCTCGTCTTTTGGCAGCATTGATCCGACGGGCATGGTCCACCAATATGCGTCGCATCATCTGAGCAGCCACTCCGAAAAACTGCGCACGGTGCTGCCAGTTGACCCGGTGCTGATCGATCAATCGCAAATAGGCTTCGTGCACCAGTTCAGTCGCGTCAAGACATCGGCGACGATGCTCGTTCCGGAGCGCACGATCCGCCAACGCCTTGAGTTCGCCATAGACCAGGGGAAGCAGGGCGTTCATCGCGTCTTCGTCACCGTCGCTGAAACGCTCCAACAATTGCGTGATGTCGCTCGCCGGACACATACGCGTGTACCAATCTCTAAAACCTGAGCCGAATATTTCGACCTTAACGCGTTGAGTTACTGAGGGACAATCCCTCGTCGGTCCTCACGGCCAAATCGTCAAAGCCGAGATATGAGGCGGGGACATTATACCAAAATAGCGCCGAACGCGGCAGTGAATTTTCCCCGGAAACAGCCTCTGGGGTCTTCATAAACGCGACGGCAGGCAACAATTCGCAGGAGATGGACCAATATGAACGTCAACAGACTAAAACGAAACCCGTTCCGCCTGGTCATGCCGCGCTGCTTGGCCAAATCCTTCCGGCCCGTGGCAGCCTGCTTTGGCATCGCTTTTCTGATGCAGGGCTTGGTCTCTCAGGTGTTGGCAAATGGTCCCGTCGCAGCTGGTGACGATGTCTGGGTAACGCCTTGCGGGGGTGGAACAGTCGATTTCCAACCCATTCCCGCCGGATTTTTCACCTCCAATGGCGGAGCATCCTCACTGGTGTACTCTGAAGGCATTGAACTGGGGGGCGCTCCCTTGGCCATCAATCCTCCAGTCGTTCCCGCCGCCGATATTGACACGGTTGTGCGTCGGCTGACCCCGACCAGTGTAGGATTTGGGATCGGAAGCTCCGAAACCGTTGGTCTCCAAATCGTCGCGCTGCACCTCACAAGCTGCCAACCGATCAATATCGTATTTGACGATTTGTCAGTTGAGCAATGGAACGTGTCTGTATGCCTCACCGATGCTCAGAGCACAGGTTCGATGGTCATCAACCATGGATGTCCGGAGGGTGGTACATACATCACACAGCTACCGGTGCGGACACAACTCACATTCGCGCGGGTTGGCGGTGGTGCGGGCAGCCCGCTCACTTTGACACCGATTGACCCGATCGACTTCGACTCATTCGGATGGTGGACGCACACAGATTCCGGACTGAATCTGTCGAGACTCGCACCCCTCACGCAGTTTGATGACGGTTGCGACGGGATCGTAGATCCTGGAGATCCGACAACCGTCAACGGACCATCCGCCGACTTCTTCGCCGGTCTATACAATCCGACTTGTGGCGTCCCCGGACCGATCGGACCTGTGCTTGGCTGTTGCGAGCCGACCAAGCCATTCTGCGAGGATGTAGATTGCTTCACCTGCGTCGTGAATGTCGACCCAGGTTGCAGTATTGACTGGTTACCGCATTGTGCGGACATCGCCACGACAGAATGTCTGGATGTCTGCCCATGTGGACCTCCGCCGGGCGGTGTCGTCAAGCCAGCCATCAATCCGGAGCAGGCAGCACTCGCAAAGCATGGCCTCGCCATCGCCAATCCCGGAAAAAATTCCGGTGGCAATGGTGGAGTCGTTCTAACCGAAGCGTGTTGCAATCCACAGAATTCCCCACTGACCTGCATTGATGTGACGCCAGCCGACTGCGTCAATATATACGCTGGCACGCCGCAAGGTCCGGGAACACATTGCAACACCACTGTTTGCAATCCACCACAATACGAAAACTGGGTGATTGCCGATGATTTTGCCCTGAATTGTCCGGATTGTCAGTGCGATTTGAATGCCGATGGCATCTGCGACACACAAGATGAGCTGTTCCTGCTGGACTGCGCCGCAAATCCAGCACCGGGATGTTCCGTGGCTGATCTCGACTGCGACGGCACCGTGAGCGGGATTCCAGGCGACTGGGATGTGTGGAATTGCCTCGCAGGCGGTGCCCCACCAAGCGCATGCTGCCCGAACCCAACGGGCAACTTCACCATCGATCGGGTGCGTTGGTATGGGTCATACTTTGATCCCGACTTCGAGCCACCGACCGACGGAACGCCTCCTCTTAGACGTCCGGACGCTTGGCTCTTAGCCATTCACAGCGATATTCCCCCGCAGGCATGTCCGACGGTTCCAGCAGGTTTCGCCCCCTTTGATTTATGCGGAACCCTGATCCAGGGCGTGGAAGCAGGGTGTACGCTTCTCCAGCCGATCGGAACCACTGCCCAGTACCTGCTCCAGGGGTCACTCGGCGGGAGCGTCCCCGGCGATCAGGTGCGCATCTGCGGTTACGTCGATCCCACCAACCCGACAACATGTATGCAAGGACTCGGGCCAGTCGTCGTGCAGTCTGTACTCACCTGCGACTCAGCCATCAGTCGTCCAGACCGCCTCATCGCACAATGGGCCATACCAGATGCGCTCGTAGGCATTGAAAACACCGGTAAGGTTGGGTGCGATGGGCATCGAAACTTCGGGTACACGACGAACCTCTCCGACGGATGCCTCATGCACAATTTCGCCGAACCAGACGAAATCGATCCGCTCACCGGCAACTTCAAGCCACGGGCGGGCGTGACCTATTGGCTGAGCATACAGCCCGAGGTGGGGCACGCGGTCGATCTTGCAACCTGCCAGGAAATTCTCACCGGCGAATCCCTCACGCGTGAATTCTGGGGTTGGCACACAACACCACCCGGCTACCACAACAAGGACGATGCATACGTCGGCATGCTCGAAATGGGATGTCCCGATGAATGGATATACAACTGGATGAACCACCTCCACTGGAGCGATCCGCCCTTCATCGACTGTGCAGACGATCCCACCAAATCGATCGACATGGCCTTCTATCTCATCAGCACGTCAAGTACCGGCGTTGAATCAAGCCTGTGGTGTCAACCGCTCAATCCAGGACCCCAGCCGCCAACGAGTCCACCAGTGATTGACGATCCAATCCCCGGTGGCGGCGTCGATGAATTCGCCGACACCATCGCGGAGATCACTGTCACCCTCTTCAACCCGCCGACAATCATCCAGGCCACGCTACGCGGACCGACCATCGTAACCCGTACCAATCCGCAGGAAGTGATGGGCTTCGGGGAGATTCAGACGGAAATCATCGAGATGCAACTGAACGGCATCGGGCCAGTGGGCGTCGGTCCCATGACACTCCGCCTGAACCCGGATCAGCGTAGCATGGGGCTTGCTCGAACGCAGCAACCCGGAAATGATTTCCCCGTCGATAGTTTCTTCGACGTCTGGATCAACATCGACCTGCCCGCACTGGGGTTGACCCTCGCGACCCAGATGCCAGTCCGGATCGACGCACCCTTGCAGGAGATACCACCGTCAAACACCTCCTACAACGGTCCAGACAACGGTCCGATCTTCCTGTTCGATACCCTCACAGGAGATACGATCGGTGAGCTGAACGTCATACAACACATTCTCCCCTATCGCGGCGGTGTCAACATCCATAGCGACGCCGACTGGGCCAGCATCCCAACAGGACCATGTTGCGAGCCAACCACCGACGGGACGGCATGCGAACCCATCACTTGCCCAGATGCCACAGAGCAGTGCCAACCACGCTGCATCATTTTCGATGAACTCGCCGGTACGCAAATCGTCGATGATTGCGACTGCCGCCCAGCAACGGATTGCCGCGCAGAGATTGGCCCCATCCCCGGTGGCCCCACCTGTGCAGGTGTCTGCCCACCGAACCAGACATGCGTCGAAACGGTGACTCAAATTTCACCAGGTGTGCAGAGAATCTGCTGCGACTGTATCACCCCCATCCTCACCGGGGCATGTTGCTTCGATGCCGACGGCGACACCATCAACGAAAGTTGCTCCATCACAACAGCCAGCGCATGTGCGGCATTGCCCGGCGGTTCCTACGCCGGAGACGGTTCCACCTGTCTCGGGACAGAAGCCTGTTGCTTCACGGGACCGCTCGGCCCGGTCTGTCAGGACATGGATCAACTCTGCTGCAGCGCAATCGGCACACCGGGGGGAACGGGCTCAACCTGCCAGCCCGAAGGAGCGTGCTGCTTCGACTCAACGGGCGACGGAATCAACGACAGCTGCTCCGTGATGGCCGAGGCGTGCTGTGACGATGTCCAGGGCACATTCCAGGGAGCAGGATCCGCTTGCCAGGGAACCGGAGCATGCTGCTTTGGCATCGCAGGAGTCGGATGTATCGAAGTGGATGGCGCCTGCTGTGACGATCTTCTGGGTACATTCCAGGGAGTCGGATCAACCTGTATCGATGGCGACAACAACGGGACCGCCGACGTCTGCGAATCCCTCTGCCCCGAACCAGACAATTCCACGCTCTGCGCTGCATTACAGGACACGCAATGCATGAGCAACGATCCCCTCAACCAGTTCTGCCTGCCCACACAGCTTATCGTAACGCACGGACCAGTATCACTGGATGTGATGGCTGAATCCTGCGATTGCTTCAATACGGGTGCGGACTGCGGACCCATCCAGGTCACGCCGATTGCGGGAGCGGACGATTACAATCTTGTATGCGATGGAATCTGTCTGAATCCACCTCCAGGAGAGTTCTGCCAGATTCATATAGGCGGTTCCCCGACAGGACAGACCCAGGGGCTTGCCTCACAATTCGCCGATCAGGGCACCATCACATGTGAATGCGCCCCGGAAGTTTGCCTCACAATAGATGACTGCATTGATATGGATGTCTGTACGTTCGACGATTGTGTTGACAGCAGTTACACGCATCTTGTAACGATTTATGGCGACGTGGTGGGTCTCTTGGGTGCCTGTTCGACGAATGACATTGTCGATGTATTCGATGTGACGGCTGTGCTTGATGCCTTCTCTGGCGCGAGTTTTTGTCACCCGCTCCAGGCGGACATTGCTGGCATGTTTGGTGCATGCGTACCAAATGGTGCGGTCGACGTGTTCGACGTGATCAATGTGCTTGACGCCTTCTCAGGTATCGAGTTTTGTATCTGCGCTGGTCCATCACCGTCATCACCATCAGGCGGTATAACAGAACGAGCAGCGCTTCAGGCCGCATCGGATACACCGGCTGGTTCCGTCCGGATCTCTCTGATGCCAGCCTCACGGGTTATCAAACCAAGTGAAGAGTTAAGGGTCGATGTGGTAGCCACCGGAGTATCTCCCATCCGTGGCTATCAATTCATCGCCATCGTTCAAGGTGGCCAGGCGGGAAGCCTTGAGTTGATGGCGGCCACCATCGATCCTCAGTCTGGAGCTCACCTCTTCGATGGGCTGGAGAGTGTCTGGGCAGGTGGATCAGACAGGCTCGTCAGCGCAACGGTCAATGGCGCTGGGGTGAAAGCTGGGCGAGCATCCTATCTGGGTACGATCATCTTGCGTGCTTCCAAGGATGCGGCAGGCGAATTCCAGGTGTCACTCGGAGACGCCATGTCAGTCATGATCGTAAGCCCCAGTCGCAGGCTGCTAACCGTGGAACCGATCCAACCGGTACACGTCACAGTCCGATAGTGAACTGATACATATTACTCATACCTCTGGATTGACAGGGGGGTGCGTTGCGTACGGCGCAGCCCCCTGCATCCTTTTATAGGACCACTAACTACGAGCAGCAAGAAATTCAACAACGTCGATCTTCGTCACAATCCCGACAATCTCGCCATCCTCCATAACAACCGCAACATTATTATGGCTGAACACATCCTGTACTTCCTGCAGAGGCGTATCCATCCCGACGCACCCTTCAAGCTTCTTCGCAGCCCGCAGCACCTTATCGCCAGGCGCACAGTCCCCCTTCACAAGATGCTCCAGCAAATCAGCTTCATGGATCATCAATTTGCCTGTCGATCCATCCTGACGCACCGGCATCTGCGACATGCCAAGCTGACGCATCCGAGCGGTCACTTCCGCAATACTCTCCTCCGCATCAGCAAATTCGACACTATTCCCTTTAAACTGAAGCACATCCCGGATATGCCCCAACCGCTCCTCAAGATCAAGGAACCCCATATCTTTCATCCACTCATCGTCATAAAACTTACTGATATACCGATCCCCCGAGTCAGGAATAATGCACACCACCAGCTTCCCAGGTCCAAGACGCTTCGCCTCCTGAAGCGCACCGAAGATCGCAGTCCCAGCAGACCCGCCCGAAAATATCCCTTCCTCCCGCGCCAGCCGTCGTGCAGCCAGAAACGAGTCCCGGTCCGAAACTTCAATCACCTCATCGATCACCGAAAAATCAAGCGTCCCCACCATAAAGTCATGACCGATCCCCTCCACAACATACATTCGCGGCGCACGGATCTCACGTTTATTAAACGCGTCATAATACATACTCCCCAGCGGATCAGGGCACACGATCCGAACATCCTTACCCGCCTCAGCCCCCTTCTCCTTCAAATACTTACCAGCCCCGGAGATCGTACCACCCGTCCCGATACCACCCACCAACGCGTCGATCTTACCATCCGTATCAGACCACAACTCAGGCCCCGTCGTCAGATAATGGGCAGCCGGGTTATCCATATTGTAATACTGATCCGTGTAAAACGCGTTCTCAGTCTCCTTCGCGATACGCTGAGCGATCGACACATAGCTCTCAGGATGGTCATGATCCAGATCCGTACGCGTCACAATCACCTCAGCCCCATACGCCTTGAGCATGTCGATCTTCTCTTTGCTCATCTTGTCCGGGATCGTAAAAACACACCGATACCCCTTCACAGCCGCCGTCATCGCCAACCCGAGTCCCGTGTTACCGGACGTGCTCTCGACCAGTGTGTCCCCCGGCTTGATCAGACCCTTTTCCTCCGCACAGTTCACCATATGGACTGCCATACGATCCTTCACAGAACCGCCAGGATTAAGCTGCTCCATCTTAATCACAACGTCAGCCATGCTACGATCCACCATCCGGTTCACCCGAACAAGCGGCGTATTTCCAATCAAACTCAAAACATTGGGATAAATCTTCATTCAAAAACGCTCCGGCAACGCCTCATTCGACCCACACTTTACAAGATGCTAACCCACCAGACACCCCGCCATCATAGCGCAACACAAGCTGCGTGCCACTCGTAAAGGGTTTGCCTCAGGGAACGGGGGGGCATGCCAGTTTGGGCGGGGATGTGAACGGGAGAGTGTATGTAGCACAGCCGCCCCCGGCTGTGGACGTTTACGGGATAGAACAGGGCATTGATTCACCCTGACCGAATCCGTTAGGATAGTCAGAACGAGGCAGAATACGATACTGTCCAATCCAATGAATCATCATCTCCATATCAGGGGTTCAAGTATATGACGTCCTCAAGCTGTCGGAAAATGCTCTGTACTGTAGGCGTAGTCTTGGCATACATGGGAACAGGACAGGCGATCGCAGGGACGACGCTGAGCGGACAGGTGCAGTTCGCAACACCCCCAAACGACCCCATTCCGAATGCGAGGATCACGCTCTTCACGCCAACCCTGTCAGTGTTCGCCGAAACCAGAAGCGATCCCAGCGGCACCTACACATTCACCGGCGTACCAGCAGGTACCTACCAGCTCGGGTGTGCAGCCATGGGGCAGGAATATGCCGAAGCATCGATCACACTGGCAGCAGGGGCGAACCAGCGAGATTTCGATCTCGACCCGGAATCGCACCCAGGCCAATGGGACATCATCGGAACAACAGCCCCGGAATTTCTGGATGCATCGGACATTGGAATTCTCCTGACCGATGGGAAAATTCTCTACTGCCACGACACGACGGACCCCATACTGTTCGACCCGGTAACCGGCGATCGATCGTTCCCGACAGGTTCGCCAAGCCAGCAAGGCTGCCAGAATGCAACACTCAGAAGCGACGGACAGGTCATCATGATGGGGGGGCAGAGTCCGGCAAACCCAGGGGCATTCACAAACGCAGTACCCTGGACCAAACAATGGAACCCGCAACCAGAGACGTGGCAACTGTTACCAGACATGCAGCACAGCGTCGGTCGATGGTATCCCGGACTCGCTCGATTCGCAGACGGATCCTTCCTCGTCATGGGCGGTGGGCAATGCTGCGACGCATCAAGAACGGACACATGCGAGATATTCGACATCACAACGCAAACCTGGAGTTATACCGGGTCGATGATCAACCCGACTGAGTTTCCACCCACCGCAATGTTATTCACCGGCGAAGTGCTGAACACATGGTCCCCCCCTCAACTATACAACCCAACAACAGAGCTATGGCGACTGACGGGGAATTTCAATCAACCAAACCGATTCTATCCAGGACACGCCGACCACTCACTCATCGTAATGTCAGATGGAAGAGCATTGGCCATCGGCATCAACCGTGGCCCAGACAACAACACCATCATGGGCGAAGTCTTCGACCCCTCCACAGAAACCTGGAGCCTCACATCGAATCCAGGACTCGTGAGATTTCAATCCGAAGTCGTTCAACTCCCGGATGGAAGGGTTTTCGTCGGTGGTGGCCAGACACAGGTCGATCCACCCCCGGTCAGTGACATACTGGGCATCGTTCGATGGAGCGATTTGTACGACCCGAACCTGGACCAGTGGCGACGCGTAGCCGACATGATCTGGCATCGCGAATATCACGCCGTGTCGCTGCTTGTACCCGATGGCCGTGTCGTGATGACGGGGGGAACGGTGATCCAGTTCCAGGTCGGTCCGACAACCGCCGAAATCGAAGCGTTCTCACCACCATACCTGTTCCGTGGCGTGCGACCGGAAATCTCAACCATATCAGGTACCGACCTGCCCCGAGGCTCGGAGATCACAATTGAACTCGCGTTTGAGACAGAAATTACAAGCGTTGTACTGATAGGAACCCAGACCACGACGCATTGGGTCGATGGCGGAATCCCCAGAAGACTCGTCCTCCCGGTCCAGCAGAATGGCACAACCGTGACAGCCACTGTCCCAACCGACCCAAACCTGGCCATGCTCGGACACTACATGCTCATGGCCATGGTCGACGACATCCCCTCGGTCGCCAGAATTGTACGCGTCGTCGAAACGCCACCGCTCCCAACAGGTGCGTGCTGTGCGCTGGGCGGATTTTGCTCTATAGAGACCGAAGCAGATTGCATCGCCGTTCCCGACCAGACCTATCTGGGCGACGATTCGGCATGTGGTCCGGGCGACGCCTGCCCCGTCAACTGCTGGACCTGCGATTGCCTGGACGGCTTCCAGGGATCAGGCGAATCAGGAACGTGCGTGGAAGGTGAGCAAGCTTGCGACGTGTTGTGTCAGACCCACACAGGAGTGCAGGGATTCAACTGTGACGCAGGACCATGCGCTCCAACAGTCCCAGCCGCATCGACCTGGGGGCTTCTCGTACTGGCGCTTACCCTCACGATCGCCGCAACAATCGTCCTCACCAGACGAAATATGTTCCAGCCGGCATAGAATCATTATCTTCCAGCCAGCATAGAATCAGGCGGGACCGCTGCGCAGTCCATCACTGAACACGGACAGAGTAGCTCATCCTGAATTCGGAATGGGTGGCCCATGTCTTCAGACATGGGGGACTCGAAGATCAGGTAGCTCTGCAAGGCAGGCCGCACTTCTGCCCGACATCAGCCGCCAGGCGGGTAACCCATCGACGAACCCGCAAAACACCCCAGCCCGTCAGGCAGGGTGCGGCGAGAGAAACTCATCCACACAAACGCCGCAGTTCTGAGCATCAACCACCATCGCCCGAAACTCAGCCTCAAGCGCTTCAACCCGCTGCTGATGACGCTGCTTCGCCTCATACCCCATCGAGGAAAGATCACGCGACCTCAATGCGAACAACTGCCGTTCCACACCACGCAGATTATCGATTCGATCATCCATGAGTAAATCGCTCTCGACATGTCCCATCATAAATCGCCATCAGGCGATATAAAAACCAACCACACAACACCATATCGGCCACCACCGGGGAACGAGCAGACACAAATTGATGGTGTAGGCCAAGCTATTGCATATTCGTTCAGATTGTAGGGCATGCTATTGCATGCCGTTCAGCTATCCAGCACTAGGTTTCTCATGAAACGGGCATTTCGGAGCGGCAGAACCGGACCCCGAGGATGTTTCCATCGTGGATACTGATCCCGAACTACAGGCCTCACCCCCACCCACCATCTCGCCAAGCTCATCGGCGACTTTGTAAATGGCAACATACATCGCCTTGGCAGAAGCAACAAACGCGTCGGCATCATCCGCAGAAAACGCAGCAGCCGTCAAAGCAGTCTTGAAATCACCCCAGTACGCCCGTTGCAGTTTCCCGTACGGGTCGAGGTAACGCACCCCATCCTCATCAAGATCGAAAGCATCGCGAATGCTCTTGGCGATAAACTTCGACCCATTATTGCTGCCCTCCACAACGTAATGGGCACCCAGCAGTCCGATAGGATTCGTCTCAGCAAGCCGCTCGAAATGCTCGATCAACGCCTGCGTCCCGACACACGGCGTAATGAGACTGGCCTCAACACCAAAGTGTTCCAGGTCAGCCCGAAGGTACGGCTCCTGATATTGATAGTCCTGAACAATTGAAGCGACAGTGGAATCCGTGGCAGCAAGCGTCCGAAGATGCTTCTCCAATGCCTCATGAATCAGCAGCATCTGCCCCAGATAAGCGATGTACCCCTCTCGCGAGATCGTCCCTTTTCCGAGCGATTCCTGAAAATCGTGATGCTCAGCCTTACCATGCAGTTCCCAGGTCTCAGCCTTGACCCGATCCGTCAAAGCAAGCTTCGTCTCATCAACCATACCCATGACCCCCGAAAGTGGTGATTGTGTCGAATGTTTCCGCAGCCCGCCAATGGTTCCGCAGCACGCCAGACTGCCACACCGGGCGATAACCTCGCTCCGGCGCGACTTCCTCAGACTACTCTACGATTCACACAGCAACAAACACACGCGCCCACAGTTTTACACAACACAATTTCACCCATCCACAACTTCATACATCCACAACTTCATACATCCACAACTTCGTACATCTAAATCCATACAGATCGGCAAAATCTGCCACCCTCTGCGACCCTCAGCTCAGCATCACGATTGCGGTTGGAATTATCAGCCACAGGAGGCCTTTGACCAGAAAAAACAGGAATGCGACGGCTCCAAAACGCTTAATCAGGTTTTTCATGGTTGCGAGTTTATCTCAGATCACTCAGGAATAACATATCGGACCTTCAATCGTCACTGTACGTCCGATTCCAAAATACCGCTGTACACTCGATTCCAAAATACCAGTGTACGTCCGATACCGGTAAACACCTCCTAGCTGAGACTCAGTCTCAACGCGGGAACTCTAGCCGCCATCCGCGAATCCTGTCAACATGCGGGACGGAGAATCCTCACCGTTTTGAGGATATTTCCAAGACTTCGCAGTGGCAACGTGAACCTCGCAGTGGCAGTCACGAAACTCGCCTTGGCATCGCGAACCTCGCAGTAGCTGTCACGCACTTCGCGGTGGTGTCAGGAGCCTCGCGGTGGCTGTCACGCACCTCGCGGCGACGCCACGCACCTCGCGGCGACGCCACGAACTTCGCGGTGGCGTTGCGAAACGCGCGGTGGCTGTCGCTAAAGCAGGAATTGGCGTATTCTAGCGGCGGCATCATTCCCTTCCAGGATATCAAGATGATCTGCGCGACAGAACTCAAAAAACACTACGGCGACATCCGTGCTGTCGATGGCGTTTCGTTTGAGATTCGACCGGGTGAGACCTTCGGGCTACTCGGACCCAATGGTGCGGGCAAGACGACGACGATCCATATGCTCGTGGGTGCGATCCGGCCTGACAGTGGTACTGTACGGATCGGCGACCAGATGGATCCCACGAACCCCAAGGTCCGAAAATCGATTGGCATCGCGCCGCAATCCTTGTCGCTGTACGAGGAGATGTCCGCTGATGAAAATGTCGCGTTTTTCGGGAAAATCTACGGTCTGAGCGGACCAAAACTCACAGAGCGGGTCGCGTGGTCACTGGCGTATGCCGGGCTTACGGATCGGGCGACCAGCCGGGTGAAGACCTACTCCGGCGGAATGAAGCGACGCTTGAATCTCGCGTGTGCGCTGGTGCATGATCCGAAGGTTCTGCTCCTCGACGAGCCAACGGTCGGCGTTGATCCACAATCGCGACATCACCTTTTTGACAACATCGAAGCCCAGAAGAGCGAAGGGCGGACCATCCTCTATACCACGCATTATATGGAGGAGGCTGAGCGGTTGTGCGACCGTGTCGCCATTGTCGATAACGGGAGGGTGCTTGCGATCGACACGGTAGAGCGGTTGATCGCCGAGTATGGTGGGGCGTCGGTGGTGTCCGGGGAGTGGGCAGGTGTACCGCCAGAAGGCGTTCTGGTGCCGGGGATGATCGATGGGGACCGTGAGGCGGTCGCTGGAAATCGTGATGGCGGTACAGGTCGCACCTTTCGTTTTCAGACCGATCGCCCGCTGGAAGAAGTGAGCCGGCTGGTCGATGCCGGCGTGCAGTTCAAATCGATGAAAATTGATCAACCGGACCTCGAAACAGTCTTCCTGAAACTGACCGGGCGAAGCCTGCGTGATTAGGATGGAGTCTTGATACTACGATGAACCCAATTCTCACTCTGGCGATCAAAGATTTGCGGTTGATGTTCCGCGATAAGCTCGGACTCTTCTTTGTGGCTGCCTTCCCCATATTGATGGGCATCTTCTTCGGTATGATCGGCGTATCCATGGGGTCTGAAGAGGGTGGAGCGGGTGTGGATGTTGCGGTCGTGGATGCGGACGATTCTACCGTCTCGCATCGTTTTATTGAAGCGTTGGCTACGAATCCTGGCATGACGATTCATCCGCTGACGCGTGAGTCTGCGGTTGCGAATGTGCGGAAGGGGAGTCTGGCTGGGTACATTGCGATCCCTGAAGGTTTCGGCGAGACGGCGGGTGTTTTCTGGGCGGAGGCGCCTGAAGTCGTGATTGGTGTCGATCCGTCGCGTCGTGCAGAATCGAGCATGTTGCAGGGGTTTGTGATGCAGGCGATGGGTGTGCTGATACAGGATCGATTCAACGATCCCGCTGCCATGCGTGCACCGCTGCAACAATCCATCGGTGACATTGAGAACGCCACGGATTTACCGGCAGGTCAGCGGATGATACTTCTGGTTTTTCTGCGAGCGGCTGACACGTTCTTCGGGTCGTTCGATTCCGCTGCTGCGATGAATCCGAACGGTGGGGCGGGTGATGACGCTGGGGGCGGTCATGCCAGTAGAGAGGTCGATCAGGAGGGTGATGCGTCGGGCATGCCAACGATGCAGCTGGCGAACATCAGCGTTCATGAAGTGGGTCGCGAGCCGACCGAATTCGAGACGTTGCAGAACAAGTTAAAGTCCCCCTGGGACATCAGTTTTCCACCAGCCATCATGTGGGGTGTGATGGCCTGTGTGACTGGTTTCGCCGTTCAGCTGGTCAAAGAGCGTTCGGAGGGCACCTTTCTTCGCCTGTGTGTTGCTCCGATCAGTCGTGTTCAGATTCTCGGCGGTAAGGCGACTGCCTGTTTTATCACGGTCACCGGCGTGATTGCGATGATGATGGTGATCGGTCAATTTCTGGGGATGCAGCTTCACAGCATCCCGCTGCTGGTGTTGGCCTCCGTCTGCGTTGCTTTGTGTTTCGTTGGGTTGATGATGTTGATGTCTGTGATTGCTCGGACCGAACAGGCTGCTGCGGGTGCGGGCTGGGCGGTGATTGTGGTGATGTGCATGTTTGGTGGTGGGATGATTCCGCTGGCGTTCATGCCGAAATTCATGAAAACCCTGAGTCATTTCAGTCCGGTGAAGTGGGGTATCCTCGCGCTGGAAGGGGCGATCTGGCGGGGGTTCACGCTTTCTGAGATGCTGTTCCCGTGCGTTGTGCTGGTGGGGATCGGTGCGTTTTGTTTCATCCTCGGTGCCAGCATGTTGTCACTCATGCGTACATAGTCGCTGCTTTGTTTGCAGAGTCTTTTGCGCGCAGAGTATGTTGGTTGCAGCTTTTTCTATGCAGCGTCAGGACGCCTTTGCTCACTGATCGATAAATTTCCAGTGGCGGGCGTATGCCGGTGGGAAGTTTCGGACGACCATGGTTCGCCGGGTTTCGAATCGGCGGATGTTGCATTCCATGACAGCGGACACCTGCTTCATGCGTAGACGTTTTTCACCGGTACACAGGGCTGTTCTGAGGCGTCGGAGTGCGACATATTCGAAGTAGCTGAAGATTCCGCCGGGTCGGAGGAGTCGTCGCATGGCGCGGAGGATTTCGCGGATGTCCTGGGGTCTAAATGCTGTGAAAGGCAGACCGCAGATGACATAATCGAAGGGTTGCTGTGCTTCGATTTCCTGGACCGCGCAGGCATGAACCGTAAGCCGGCCTTCACTTCTTGCTTGTTGAAACTGGGGTAAAGTCAGAACGGACTCTTCCAGCACGGAGACAAGTCGTGGTTGTATTTCGCATATTGCGATGGTGTCCTCAGTGCCGATGGCTGGTGCGAGGTGGCGTGTGACTGCACCGGTGCCAGCACCTACTTCGAGTATTCGGGCGGGTTCTGTGCGGTTCAGAAAGGGTTCGATGAGGGCATGTGCGAGTGGCTTGGAGCTAGGTGCCAACGCACCCACGACGTTTGGTTCTGCGATGAATTCTCGCAGGAACGTTAGTCCTCCGGTGGGTCGAATACTGCGGAGCGAGGTATACGTTCCCGTGTCGCGGTTGTTTCCATTGCCGTTGGTTGTATTGTTGTTGAGCATAAGCCTCGGATCTTAACAGAGAGAAAACAAGATTTCCATTGACTTGGGGTATTGTAGTTAAATACAATGAGTATGCTACGGCGGTTCGTGGTCTGGTTCGCCGGAAATTCGGCGGTGTGACCGGCTTCGATGCTCCCGTCGTGGTCGAGCGGGTTGGTGTTTTCCGACTCGCGCGCTGTGCCCGTTTACGACGGTTGACGGGCTTGGGCGGGCTTTCACGGTTCGGCGACTATGACCAGTCGGGCTTTGGGAGCATGGACCGTTCGTGCGAGGAGGTGATTTGTGGAATATGGCATAGGTACGCTGCTCTAGAGTGGCTGACGCAGCTGCTCTGGAAGCGGCGATCAAGTTTGACGGTCCATCCTCAGGCGACTTTGTCGGGGGGTGGACCGTTTCTTTTTACACCGGAAGCTACTATTATCCGACGTAACATTATCGGGCGGTTGCTGTAGGGCGTGGTCGCCGACAGCGGCTGAGGGGTGCAGTATCGAGAGGGGTGCTGCGTCGTTCATGAGGTGCTGCGTCGTTAAAATTGTCGGAAATTGCATAAATTGGAATTGTGTGTGGTGGGTGCGGTGTTAGGTCCATTATGATCGCATGTCTCCTGTTGTGACAGGTGTACTCTGGTTCTGTGTTCTGCTGTTGGCTTGGAGAGGTATCGAATGAAGTCTGCAAAGGTATTCTGCGTGGTTCTGGTGCTTACGATGTCTGCGTCGGTTCTCGCGGAGACGTTGCGTGTCGGGTCCAGGGCTCCCTCGCTTCGTCCGACGAAGTGGGTCAAGGGTTCACCGTTTGACCCTGCAAGTCGCGGTCAGGGTGTGTCCGTGGTGGAGTTCTGGGCGACGTGGTGCGGACCTTGCCTGGAGAGTATTCCCCATCTGACGGATATTCAGGAGCGATACGGAGCGAAAGGTGTGAAGATCGTCGGCCTGACGGTTGAAGATCCGAGCAATTCGCTGGAGGTTGTTCAGGCGTTCGTGGAGAAGCAGGGGGAGAAGATCAGCTATTCGATCGCATACGATGCGGCGGACGGAACCATGCAGGAAGCGTACATGGAAGCCGCCGAGCAGAACGGTATTCCGACGGCGTTCGTGATCGATAAGACGGGGCATATCGCGTGGATCGGCAATCCGATGTACGACCCGATTACGGACATGGAAAGCGTCATCACCGAGCTGATTGACGGGACGTTTGATATGGCGATGGCCAAGAAGATCGCAGTCATTTCCAGGCGGGCAGAGAGTGCAGGATACGAGGGAGACCTGGAGGGCGTCATCAAGGCGATGGACGAGGTGGCTGCACTCAAGCCGAACAGTATCGGACCATGGTTGTACAAATTCTTCATCTACGCGCACCAGACGGAAGATGTTGAGCAGGCATCGAAATGCGCTGCAGAGATTCTGTCGCGGGTTGAGAAAGATTTGAAGAGAGCATCTGACGTGGATGTGTTGATTTATGAGGGCGACGTGTACAAATGCAATGACAGAGCTGTCGTGGTGCTGATGCGTGCCCATCAGGCGGACAAGCAGAATATCGATATGCGGATCGCCTATTTTCATGCATTGGCGAGCATCGGTCGAAGCGACAAAGCCATGGCGCTGGCGAGTGATACGATGGACCTGATGAAAGGGGATGCCAGACAGCTAAGCCATTTTGCGGGTGTCCTGTCGTCCCCGAAGCGCCGCAAAATGTGTGGTGATCTGGCGTTGCGGGCGGTTGAGCTTGCGATCTCAGCAGATCCGGAGAACCCCAGACATTATATGACAAAATTCGACATCCTGAACGTGTGCAAGAACGATCAGGATGGCGCGGTCGCGGTTGGAGAATACCTCGTACAACTGGCTGCCACAGATGCAGCCGTCCTGAACGGGTTCGCCTGGAATCTGTTGACAGCCGACGCGACGAAGGGCAAGTATAACGCGTTGGCGCTGGCGGCTGCTGAAAAGTTGCTCAAAGCCTCAGGGGGTGACGGTTGGATGGAGCTTGATACCGCGGCGCTGGCGATGTTCGAGAATGGCAGGTTCGACGAAGCCATCAAGATCGAAGAGCAGGTTCTGGAGAAGAGTCCGGCACACGCCCGGTTCACGATCGAATCGACGCTGACGCGCTTCCGTCTCGCGAAAAGTGAGGCTGAAAAATAGCGAATACGGGGGCGAATACGGGGGTAATGCATTCGCAAAAACCCCGGGCGAACATTGACCCCCGGTGGACATTGGATCAGTCAGTTGCCCACGTCTACATCGTTAATCCCGTTCAGATCGATATCGACTGAGAGTCGGTCGCGGAATTTCTGGGGTCGCCACTCGACATGGAAGTCCTGAAAGAGGTAGTTCGTACCGCCGTAGTGACGGTCGCTGAAGCGGTTGCCGTCCATCCCGTTGATGCCCGCGGCGTTGGCTTCGCCCATATCGATGAAGCTCGTATCGATGCGGAGTGAGCTTGCGTTGGCATCGCCGATCAGCGGCATGCGTGGTGGGATGGGACCGCGCGAACCTGCCTTTCGTGGGTCCAGGACCGTATTGACGACATCGACACGCCCTTCGCTATCAGTCCGATAACTGCCATACAACCAGGAAGGGAGGTAGACGCGATAGTGACCGCTGTTCACCCCCGTTGATCGGCTTGAGCGGCAGATGAAGTAGTCATTGTATTTTGCGACGTGTCGCTGGACCGGGAACGATTGTGGGATCTCGTTGAGTTCCGGGCGATAGACGCGTTCTTTCCAAACATAGTCGTAAAGCACCTCGCTCCACCCATAGCGCAGCTGGTCTTCGTTGTCGGGATCAGGATACCACTCGCAGGGGGGGAGGTTGTCATGGTTCACGTTTTCGTAGGCAGCGAAGCCATTCGCAAAGTCCTTCAACCGCGCTGCACAGTGGACGCCCTTTGCTTGCTCCCGGGCGCGGGATAGCGACGGCATGAGGATGGACATCAGCAGAGAGATGATGGCCACCACGGTCAGCAGCTCGATCAGCGTGAACCCAGGCCGCGCCTGCGTGGTCACAGGTCGCGCCTGCGTGGTCACAGGTCGCGCCTGCGTGGTCACAGGTTGCAGGGGGGTATCCTTGCCTAGTTGGTGACGTTTTCGCATCATTGTGTCTCCGCGCAGCCATCCACACCATCCGCCCCGTATCATACCCCATTATATCGACCAACAGGCGGGAAGTTCGTTTTGATTGGCCACAATCTTGCAAATGATGCCCAAAGTCGGGATTTTTCCGGGGTTTGAGATCATTTTCGATCCTCGGAGAGTCGCATGGACCGTCACTCAGGGGATGACCAGGGTTCCCAGTGACATCGGGTCGTAGGGGTTCCATCGGGCGGCGGACCACGTTTTGTAGCGCTGGGAGGACGCATCGAAATGGGTGATGTTGAAACCCCAGTATTGCGGTCCAGCCACGCCAGTCCCGAAGCAGTCTCTCGGGAGTCGAAGCTCAGCCACCCACTGGTTTCCGATCGTCCGCGCGGTGTATTGTATATCCGCCAGCCAGGGGATGCGCTCGCGATCACCCTGCGATATCCCGCGCTCCGTGACCACGCCATGTCGCGTCATGACGATGTGGTACAGATCGTCGGTTGCATGGGTGCCCGCATTGCTCGGATCGAAGAGCAGTTCGATTGTGTCCGTACCCAGCGGGATGCCATCGTGATAGTTCAACCTGTTGGTGATCGTGTTTGATCCGCTGGTGTCGGCGTCTATCTGGGAGATGGGCATTGTGATTCCGAAATAGACGTACGCGCGATCATGGGTCGTCAGGCATCGGACACCGGAGGGGGGGGTGATGGTGCTGGAATAGTTCGTGTCGGGCGATGGTGCAGTCTTGTGGTCTGCGAGGGGGTCAAACAGGGGAGTGAACGAGGTCGCCAGATTTCCGGAGGCAGGCGACCATTCGGAAAGATCGGCGTCGAGCGTGATGGGTTGCGGTGCAGGGATGGAGGTCAGAAGTGACATACGCGCCACGGTGCGAAATTCATGACCATCGTCCGTCAGAAGCGAGATGGGTAGTTCCGTGACGCCGTCGGAATTCCAGCCAATCGCGTCAGTCTGCGCGACCAGTGTCATATGTGCAGGTGCTCCGTGCGCGATCGGAGACAGTTGCACGTCACGTCGTTCCCGCTTCCAGCCGACGGGCAGGGGTGCGAACTGCAATCGGCCGCCAACGTGCGACTGTGTCTTGTTTTCGATGCGGACGAGGCATTCGACGGAGAGCATTCCTGCCTGATTCGGATGCCTGACGCGGACGCCTTCCACAAACATCGACAGGCCGCCCGTCATGTCGATGAAGCGACGCCACAGGATCGCAACCTTCAGTCGGCGGTTGGCAGTGTCGGTATCGTCGGACCGTGCGAGCATCAACTCGTGGATCATGATGTCCCGGGCGATGTCCCAGGCGTCCTCCACCTGAAGCCATCCCGGTCCGAGCGGGTCATCGACGTGGTTTCGGTACACGTCCGCCAGCGCATAGGGTGAGAGGCCTTCAGAAAGCCTTTCCGCAACATGATCCAGGCCCGATTGTTTCAAGAGCGACATGTAGCGGATGTCCTGGACGCCCTCACGGAACCGCTTGAGGCGCATCGTCGCGACAGGCGTCTCAAGACCGAATACCGTACCCGGATAGATGAATGTTGACGCGTCGAAATCGGAGCATTGCTGCGGTGTGAGAGGAGCGGGCAGGTTCGCCGGCCAACGCGTCGCATCGCCGAGGTCAACCGTGTCTATCCGATAGCGCAACGCCTGCAGGGGGATGACGCGCGTGTGGGTGTCGGGGGCGTTCAGTGAAAACGTACCGCTAAAGGGGGGGCGATCGAGAGAAAACCAGGTCACTTTCTTGTCGTGTGTGTCGCAGAATTGTGCGGGTGGGCAGCGGATGTCGATGATCGCGTCGGCTCCGGATTCGTGCAGAATCTGCGTGGTGTCAGCCGGTGGGGCGTGGAGGTGGAAGGATGACCGCACGGGAATTTCCAGTTGTTTGACAACCGTCCCGACGCGGGCGACGAAGGCGAGAGATTCGTTTGTGGAACGGGCTGACGGTAGTTCCACGAAGGTGCGATCCCGGACCTGACGCTGTCGCAGATGCGTCGCGAACATCTGGAGATATCGCTCAAAATAGGGGCGATCCTGCGTCGTCGGATTGGGTGTCCAGGCGTCAGCCAGCGCGGAGATGGTATTGTCGAACGGTATCTGGATCGGACAGTGCGCAAGCGGATTGACGGATCTGGCAGCGTGGTTCACCGTGGCGTGGGCAGCATCCCAAAGCGTCCAGTTCGCGGTCGGTTCTCCGTTCGCACGCATGTGGATGTCGGGCGTGATACCAGTCGCGTGGGGTGTTACGCCATGACGCTGGAGCAGTGTGCTAGTGTTCGCGAGCAACAGCAGGGGGGACGCATGGGGTGTGGAGGAATCGCTGCCGGGCTGATGATGGTCTGAGGGCTTGTTCAAACCAGTCAGTTGGTTGAGATCAATCGAGGCGAGGAACCGTGGTTTGCCGATCAGCGGCAGCTCAAATGGGAGCACGCTCAGCTCGATGGGAACTTCGTGCAGCGGTCTTCCATCGTCCGATAATCGAAGGACGCCGGAGTAGACACCCTGCGGCGAATCCGATGGAACCTCGATCTCGAGCAGAAGCGCAAGCCACTGCCCCTCCTGCATGCCCGCCGGCAGTCCACCGAGTGGGGCGTCGATCGGGATGGCAGCGTCGAGGGGGCGTGAATGACGCAGGGTCGGATCAATAAAGCGAACATGCCAACCCGGGAGCGGCGGTGTTTCCGTCGCATACAACCGATAGAGACGGACATTCGACACAGGGATGACGCCGCCAGGTCCGGTAAGTTGGGTCGGAATCGCAGAAAGGGCATGGACTGCGCCCCGTTCTACCTGGACGCGTAATTCGATAGCGAGGATTTCGCGCCTCGCGCCACTGAGGACAAGTCTGCCAAGATCAGAGTGGTACCTGGACGACGTCGGGGTGACCGAAATGATTGCGGGTTCCGGAACATCACCAGCCGGAGCAGGCCAGCGGAACCACGATGGATTGTTCGAGGCGTTGTTATTGGACGTGCAACTGGCTGAGACCGCAACGAATAGCAGGAAGCAGATCCGCAGTAAGACGGGTGCTTGCATCACTCAGCTGGCTTCCAGTTTACTGCCCGCCGTCGCCATCTGCACCGCCGTCGCCATCTGTACCGCCGTC
>JAJRYY010000077.1 GCA_024275565.1 Planctomycetota bacterium | reverse complement strand
GACCAGCTATCGGGTGGATACGCTCCCTGCCAACGGTAGCCTGACGCTCAATGGAAATGCGGTCAGCGCTGGCGATACTGTCACGCAGGCGCAGATCGATTCGGGTGATCTCAAATTTACACCGGGTGCAGATTACAACGGCTCGACAAGTTTCACCTTCAGCGCCAACGATGGCGATGACTGGTCCGCAACGCCCGCGACGTTTGATATCACGGTGAACGCGGTCAACGATGCCCCGACAGTCAATGCGGGAAGTATCTCAATCAATGAAGATAATACGGCGGCCATCAGCTTCAGTGGTGCTGATATTGATGCTGGCGATGCGGTGGAGCAGTATCGCATCGACACGCTGCCGGCCAATGGAACGCTGACTCTCAACGGTGTCACGCTTAACGCTGGCGACATTGTCACCCAGGCTGAGATCGACAACAACGATCTGGTGTTCCAGCCAAACGCCCACTGGAACGGTTCGACCAGTTTCACCTTCAGTTCAAGTGACGGTGAAGCGTGGTCTGACACTACTGCGACATTTAACATTAGTGTGGCTGCTGTGGCTGACGCGCCAGACCCTGTTGATGATGTAGTGGTCACCAATGAGGACTCGTCGGTGACGACGGGCAATCTGCTGGCGAACGACAATGAGTACGATGGCGATACCATCGCAGTCTACTCCTTTACGCAGCCGACTAACGGTACTGTGGCGTACAACGGTGATGGCACGTTCACCTATACGCCAGACGGAAATTACAACGGAGCAGATTCGTTCACCTACACGGTAGGGGACGGCAAAGGTCTGACAGGAACGGCGACGGTCAATATCACCGTGAACGCTGTGAACGATGGTCCTGAGGCCGAGAAGGATCAGGTGTATTTGAACGAAGATAGCGTGGTGACCACTGGCAATGTTTTAGCCAACGACACGGATATCGACGGGGACACTTTGACGGTCGATAGTTTCACACAGCCAAGCAATGGCTCCGTGGTGTACAACGGCGACGGGACATTTTCATACACTCCAAGCCTGAACTTCAATGGAGAAGTTGATTCTGCGGACAGTTTTACCTATACGGTGTCAGACGGAAATGGCGGAACCAGTACCGCGACGGTGTTTATCCGCGTAAACCCGGTGAATGATGCACCAGATGCCACGGATGACACTTTCTCCACCAATGAAGACTCGCCGCTTACGATTAACGGTATCCTGGGTAACGATACGGACGTCGACGGCGATACATTGGCAATTTACAATTTCACCCAACCGTCAAATGGGACGGTGGCGTACAACGGTGACGGAACTTTTACCTATACGCCAAACTCCAACTACAATGGGGCTGATTCATTTACTTATACGATCACCGATGGAAATGGTGGTACGGACACCGGAACAGTCAATATCACCGTCAACGCTGTGAACGATGGCCCGGTCGCCAACAGTGATTCTGCGAGTACCAGCGAAGACAATTCCGTCGTGGTCAGTGGTTTTCTGAATAATGACAGCGACATCGACGGAGACACGGTAAGCCTCACCAGCTTCACCCAGCCGAGCAACGGCACTGTGGTCGATAACGGTGACGGAACCTTTACGTACACGCCCAACGCCAACTTTAATGGGTCCGATAGTTTCAACTATTCGATCAGCGACGGTAATGGTGGAACCGCCACGGGCACCATCAACATCAGCGTGAGCGCCGTGAACGACGCAGCGACTCCGGTTGCGGACTCGTACTCCACCAACGAAGACTCCGCGGTGACAACCGGCAACGTCCTGGCCAACGATACGGACGTCGACGGCGATACACTGGCAATTTACAATTTCACCCAGCCGTCAAATGGGACGGTGGCGTACAACGGTGACGGAACTTTTACCTATACACCAAACTCCAACTACAATGGGGCTGATTCATTTACTTATACCGTCACCGATGGACACGGTCTTACGTCCACCGCCACAGTGTCATTGACCGTAAATTCTATCAACGACACCCCCGACGCGGTGGATGACGCTTATGCCACCAACGAGAATGCGGCTGTCACTACGGGCAATGTGCTCGCAAACGATACGGATGTTGATGGTGATGCGCTGAGTATCACGGGATTCACACAGGGGTCGAATGGTGGGGTTGTCAACAACGGTGACGGAACGTTTACCTACACACCAAACGCAAACTTCAGCGGTACTGACACGTTTACCTATACGGTTGATGATGGAAATAGTGGAACCAGGACCGCGACCGTGACGGTGACGGTCGATGCGGCTGCCAATGCTGCACCGGATGCAAATAACGATGCAGCATCGACAACTCAGAATACGGCGGTCACAACCGGAAATGTCTTGACCAACGATACAGACGCCGAGAACGATACGCTGAGCATCACTGGGTTCACGCAGGGTGCAAACGGTACGGTCGTCGACAATGGCGATGGAACATTCACCTACACGCCTGACAACGACTATACAGGAACTGACACGTTTACCTATACCGTCGATGATGGCAATGGTGGAACCGACACCGCGACAGTCACCATCACGGTGAACGCGCCGAGCAACGCTATACCAGATGCCGTGAATGACACAGCAACGACTGCAGAAGATACGCCCGTCACGACTGGCAACGTTCTTTCCAACGATACCGATGGCGACAGCGATACGCTGAGCATCACAGGTTTCACGCAAGGTGCAAACGGTACAGTAGTAAACAACGGCGATGGAACCTTCACATACACGCCAAACAGCAACTTCAACGGGACAGATTCCTTCACCTATACGGTTGATGACGGTAATGGCGGAACCGATACAGCGACTGTCAACGTCACCGTCACAGCCGTCAACGACGCCCCGACTACCACCGACGACTACTACAGCACCAACGAAGACACACAACTGACCACAGGCAACGTATTGGCCAACGATTCAGATGCCGAAGGCGACAATCTGGTCATGCACAACTACTCTCAGCCTTCGAATGGTTCTCTGACGTACAATGATGACGGTACTTTCACATACACTCCCAATGCCAACTTCAACGGAACTGACACATTTACATATACGCTGAGCGATGGCGAGGGAAATACCACAACTGCATCTGTGACGATTTCGGTTGCAGCGGTCAATGATGCTCCGTTGACCAACAACAGCACTCTGTCCACGAATGAAGACTCGGCTGTCACCACCGGCAACGTGATCTCAGCTGGCGTGGATGTCGAGAATGACACCTTGACGCTCGACAGTTTCACGCAGGCGACCAATGGTACGGTTGTGAACAATGGCGACGGCACGTTCACCTACACGCCCACCGCCAACTTCAACGGGACCGACACTTTCACCTATACGCTCTCTGACGGTAACGGAGGGACAGATACCAGCACGGTCACCATCAACGTCAACGCTGTCAACGATGCACCGGTTGCAGTCGATGACTCCGGAACTTTGAACGAAGACACGGTATTTACAACCGGCAACGTGCTGTCCAATGATACGGACCCTGAGGGCGACACGTTGTCTGTACAGGACTTCACCAAACCGGCCAATGGATCAGTGGAGTACAATGGTGACGGTACATTCACCTACCGTCCAAACAAGGACTACTTCGGAAGCGACTCATTTACCTACACCATTGGCGACGGCCAGGGCACATCCGTCACGGCCACATACAATCTGACGGTCAATCCTGTCAACGATGACACCATAGCATTCGAAGATAACGTGACCACCAACGAAGATACGCCTGTCACAACCGGAAATGTGCTTGCTAACGATACAGATGTCGATCCGGATACGTTATCAGTTGGTTCGTTTACACAGCCAACGAATGGAACAGTTGTGTACAATGGCGACGGGACATTCACCTACACCCCAGATGCCAACTACTTTGGCAGCGACAGCTTCACCTATACGGTCGATGACGGTAATGGCGGTGGGGACACAGCCACCGTAAACATATCCGTCGCCTCTGTAAACGATACTCCGGTCGCGGTTACTGACAACATCACCCATGATGAGGACACACCAGTCACCACCGGAAACGTGCTGCTCAACGACACCGATCTCGACAACGACACACAGTTCATCACAGGGTTCACGCAGCCGTCAAATGGCTCGGTGGTGTACAACAACGACGGCACATTTACCTACACCCCCAACGCAAATTACAACGGATCAGATAGCTTCACATACGACATCGTTGACGGAAACGGTGGTACAGCTACCGGGCAGGTACAATTAACCATCACACCGGTCAACGATGCAGCCACAGCCAACTACGGAAGCATTACAGTCGCTGAAGATGCTTCAGCTACCTCGATAACGCTTGCAGGTACGGAGATCGACGCAGGAGATGCAATCGAGAACTACCGCATCGACACACTGCCGTCGGGTGGTACGCTCCAGCTCAACGGCGTCGCGGTCAACGCTGGCGACACGATTACACCGACTCAGATCAGCAACGGTGACCTGACGTTCACGCCAAACGCGAACTACAACGGTGCCACAACTTTCTCGTTTAGCGCAGGAGACGGCGAATCCTGGTCTGCATCACCGGGCACATTCAGAATCAATGTCACTGCAGTCAACGACGCTGCAACGGCAGACACCGGCAGCCTGACGATCAACGAAGATGCGTCCGGATCGGTGGTTACTCTCTCAGGTACGGATATCGACGCTGGGGATTCGATCGAGACCTACCGTGTGGATTCGCTACCGACCAACGGGACGTTGAAGCTCAATGGCGTTGCGGTAAACGCTGGCGATACGATCACACAGGCGCAAATGAACAACAGCAACCTGACGTTCGAACCGGATGCAAACTGGTACGGTTCTACGAACTTTGACTTCAGTGTCAACGACGGGGATACATGGTCGGCATCCTCTGCAACGTTTTCGATTAACGTGAACGCTGTCAACGACGCGGCCACTGCCAACGCCGGAAACATAACCATCACTGAAGATGACTCAGCTACCTCGATAACGCTGACAGGTACAGAGATCGACATTGGGGATTCAATCGAGAACTACCGCATCGACACGCTGCCGTCGGGTGGTACGCTCCAGCTCAACGGCGTCGCGATCAATGCTGGCGACACGATTACACCGACCCAGATCAGTAACGGCGACCTGACGTTCACGCCGAACGCGAACTACGCCGGTACGACAAGTTTCACCTTCAGCGCAGGAGATGGTGAATCCTGGTCCACAACACCAGCCACATTCAGCGTGAACGTTACTGCAGTCAACGACGCTGCAACGGCAGACACCGGTAGCATGACGATCAACGAAGATGCGTCCGGATCAGTGGTAACGTTGACAGGTACGGAGATCGACGCCGGAGACAACATCGAACTCTATCGCGTAGATTCACTGCCGGCCAACGGAACGTTGAAGCTCAATGGCGTTGCGGTAAACGCTGGCGATACGATCACGCAGACGCAGATGAACAACAGCGATTTGACGTTCGAACCGGATGCAAACTGGCACGGTTCTACGAACTTTGACTTCAGTGTCAACGACGGGGATATATGGTCGGCATCCTCTGCAACGTTTTCGATTAACGTGAACGCTGTCAACGACGCAGCCACAGCCAACGCCGGAAACATAACCATCACTGAAGATGACTCAGCTACCTCGATAACGCTGACAGGTACAGAGATCGACATTGGGGATTCAATCGAGAACTACCGCATCGATACCCTTCCGTCGGGTGGTACGCTCCAGCTCAATGGCGTCGCGATCAATGCTGGCGACACGATTACACCAACTCAGATCAGCAACGGTGACCTGACGTTCACGCCGAATGCGAACTACAATGGTACGACAAGTTTCACCTTCAGCGCAGGAGATGGCGAATCCTGGTCCACAACACCAGCTACATTCAGCGTGAACGTCACTGCTGTCAACGACGCTGCAACGGCAGACACCGGCAGCCTGACGATCAACGAAGATGCGTCCGGATCAGTGGTAACGCTGACAGGTACGGAGATCGACGCCGGAGACAACATCGAACTCTACCGCGTAGATTCACTGCCGGCCAACGGAACGTTGAAGCTCAATGGTGTTGCGGTAAACGCTGGCGACACGATCACACAGACACAAATGAACAACAGCGATTTGACGTTCGAACCGGATTCAAACTGGTATGGTTCAACGAACTTTGAGTTCAGTGTCAACGACGGGGATGCATGGTCGACATCCTCTGCAACGTTTTCGATTAACGTGGATGCAGTCAACGACGGACCTGTGGCGACGAACGACTCAATGACCACCGTTGAAGAGATTGCAATCACCACGGACAATGTCCTGGCCAACGATACCGATACGGAAGGCGACACCCTGAGCATCACAGGGTTTACGCAGGGATCGAACGGTACGGTCGTGAACAACGGTGACGGAACATTCACCTACACACCAAACGCCGACTTTATTGGCAACGATTCGTTCACATATACGGTGGATGATGGCAATGGTGGAACGGATACTGCAACCGTCAACGTCACCGTCGACATCGCCAACCTTGGACCTGCGGCGACGAACGACGCGGTGGGCACAACCGCAGATCAAGCCGTCACGACCGGCAACGTACTCGCCAACGATTCCGATCCGGATGGTGATACGCTTGGTATTCAGAGCTTCACCCAGGCGAACAATGGTATCGTGGTAAACAACAATGACGGAACATTCACCTACACGCCGAATGACGGTTTCGTCGGCAATGACTCCTTCACATACACGATTGAAGATGGCAAGGGCGGGACGGATACAGCCACCATCAACGTAACCGTCAATGAAGCTAACGATGACACGCTAACGCCTCCTCCAAACGAGGCACCTGTGACGACGGATGACAATGTCGCAACGACAGAGGATGTACCAGTGACTACCCAGAATGTCCTGGCCAACGACGCCGATCCGGAGGGCGAAACATTGGAGGTCAGCAATTTCACGCAGGCAACCAACGGTACAGTGACGCACAACGGTGACGGAACCTTCACCTACACACCAAACGCGGGCTTCGTCGGTTCAGATTCCTTTACCTACACCGCAAGTGACCCCTCAGGGGATGCGAGCACGGGCACCGTCTGGATAACGGTGAATGAGGACACCTCGGCTTCGCTCGTTGATGTGGTGGAACCACCAGCAGACCCGATAACCGATGAGGTGGGCGAAGTCGTAGACGCCACGGAATCAACACCCGTGGACCCACCTCCGATAACCTCACCAGGCGTCAATGGTCCGATAACTCCGCCAGGCGTCGATGTTCCGAGAACACCCACTACCCCAGATACAGTTGACATTCAACCGGAGAGTTTGGTGATCGATGCGCCGGGCGCAGAAATCAACACTCCTCCGCCAGCGACCGATAACGTGATCGTTCAGACCAATCCCGAAGTACCCGTCCCACCGATAGGGGACGTCACGACGCTAGAGCTCGTCACGACAGACACGACCCAGGACACGCCTGCAACTACCGATGCGGAGGAGACAGAGGAGGCGGTAATATGGGACGGTATGGAGGATTTGGAAGTCCTTGATCCTCAGGAGGATTTCAAGGATTCAGTGGAGGATGATGCTCCAGCACCGATAGACGCATCGTTACCCGACATCGACGTGTTTGCTGCTGTTAGCGGCACTAATTATCCGTCTGTAGAGATCGAGACGGAGGAGATTGAGACGGAGTTTACAACCAAAGATTTCGACATCCTCCAGGCAGGTCAGCCGAACGTACCGAAAAATTTCACCACAGGAGATTTTCACACCTTATATCAGACGGTCCAACCTGAAAATGACGAGGGACTTGTAATATCGGACCTCGCAGATCTGCCAGAGTGGGATTTCGGTATGACTGGTAAGCCAATCGAAAGTGAGGCGTACTCTCTCGCCGATGGACCAGCACTCACCGATGCTGAAGCATCGCGCAACGAAGAGGCGCCACAAGAGGCTGGTGCGACTTCGCCAGGAGGATACTTTGCACTTCTCTGGGGTTTGGTGAGAGGGCTTGGCAGACCCGAAAATCAGACCAGCGGCGATCGGTTACCGGACGAAAAACAGATCAAAGGTCGCCGATAAATGCTGTGTATTAACACAGAAACCCCGAAAAGCCGATGTAGGGTCCGGAGTGGGTTCGCACGTCGCTGCGTGCGCCAGAAGCTCCTCGTCTCTTTTGTCGGGGTGAATCGAGAATGCACTTTGATCCAACGTCTCATCATAGTCCGATGTTACTTACCCTTCTTGCCATTTGTGCGTGCCTGGAAGTTGGCCAGGTAAGCGCATCGCCACCAGGCGACGAGAGCCCGAAGCAGGAAATATCAGCTCGACTGGCTGCGATCGGCAACGTGGACGGAATCACCCGACCTCATCGAGAAGCGACCCTCGGCTCGATCCAACCCGCTCGCATCACAGAGTTGACCGTTTCCGAAGGCCAGCTCGTCGAGCAGGGAACACTCCTGGTTGTTCTGGATGACGGTGTCCAGCGGGTCCGAGTGGAAAAGGCTGAGGCTGAGGCGAAGTCGTTGATCGCCATCGAGTTGGCGCTGGTAAAGATGACTCAGGCGTCTCTGGATCTTGAGCGCATTCGGGAATTGATGGGAGATGACAGCGCCAGCAACAAGGAATTACAGGACATCCAGGCGATCGCGGATACGACTCGTCTCAAATACGAGGAAGCCAGATTCGAGCACGAGCTGGCAGTGCGTGACCACACGTTTCAGAGACTGCTCTTTGAGAGGTTTCACCTGCGTGCCCCGTTTACCGGATATATTATTGAGGTGTTCAAGGAAGAGGGAGAAACCGTTCAGGTGGGCGAGGACATTCTCAGAATTGTCGCACTGAATCCTCTCATTGTATCCCTTGACTGCCCATTACACGCCGCCCGCGCCATCAAGGTTGGCAGTCGCGTCGCAGTTCATCCCGTTGATACCCGCCTGGAAGCGAGAGTCGCTGAGGTGATTTACGCAAGCCCGGTTATCGACCCAGCCAGCCAAACGATGAAGGTCAAGCTCCGCGTCGACAATGGCGATGGTGGTTGGATATCCGGTCAGAAAGTCCGTGTGGATTTTGCAGCCCCACTGCCCGGGGTGCAGGTTCTGAACGCCAAATCTGTATCCGACATGACAAAGTCCAATGAGTTTCGGACGGTATCAAAGCACGAGTAAGACGCCAATGCGATTCCGGGAGCATCACTGTAATGTTTGAAGACCTCAACAATGAGATGGATACGAACAATCAAGAGCAGGCTTTTGATTTATTTGAAGAACTGGAACGAAATACTCCGGAAGAGATCAGAGCAAGACGCGATCATTTTCGCATCATCGTCAAGGCTGGCGTGACCCTGCGTTCAGCCAACACCAGCGAATTACGAGATCTCAAAGTCAAAGGTGTCACCGGCGATATCTCACAAGGCGGATGTGGTTTGCTCCTGCCTCTTCCAGCAAGAGTTGGTGACGTCTATCGGCTTGAATTTGAACGGTCCAAGATCGATCTGCCAACGACCTTTGCCAGATGTATGCGTGCCCACCTCGTGCGGGAAGACGCGTTCGAGTGTGGCTTTCGCTTTTTCGCAACGATCAGTTTGCCGACTAGTTTTAATGCATCGGCAAGGACCACCAAATCGTAGTCTGGGTAAACGGGAGCACCGATTCGCAGATGGGGACAACAACCACTGCAAAACCAATAACCCCCGCGCCAAGCGACGAGACGGCAGCATTCAACTCGTATGCTGAGCTGGCGGCGTTGGTATGGTCGAAGCAATCACGCCATCACTACTACGACGATGTCATGCAGATCGTTGCAAAGGCGCTTGCAAGTCCCTGTGCCGCCATCTCTGTCCGGCATGGTTCGGAGGTTATAGAGCACGAGTTTCAGTCCGATCAGAAAAATGCACAGTTTTGGATGCCCGGGGTGCAGCAGTTCCTGACAGAATCTATGACCGAAGTGGGAAGCAAAGCCAGGCTCCTCGATTCCAGGGATGGTGAATCCAGGATCGCATTACTCGCAGCAACGTTGTTTGACACTTCGCAAGAACCCATCGGAGCCATCGCCCTCATCGTCGGGCGCACTGGCTCGTTCGACGTTGCACGAAAACTGCTGTTCCTCGAGTCGCTGACATGCTACGCATCCTTCGCCGGGCGAGAAGAACAGCAGACGCAGGAGCGCAAAGTATCATCCGGTGACGTAAACCAGGCGATGAACCAGGCATCTCAATATGTAACACCAGAACAGCTCGCTTTCGCTATTACCAACAATCTACGCAATAAACTGGACTGTGAACAGGTCGCTCTAGGGATGACCACGCGCAAGCAGGTGAAGATCTTGTCCATTTCAGGGCTTGATCGCGTCGCCAGGCAAAGCTCAGGGGTCCGAACCATACAGGCAGCCATGGAAGAGTGCTATGATGCCGACCGCATCATGGTATGTGCGGACGAAGGCGTATGGTCTACAGATGATGTCGGCTCGAAGTATCGCCTGCACCAGCAATGGCGAGAGTGCGTCAAAGGAGATACTGTCGCCTCCCTTCCGCTCCACGCACAAGATAAAGTAGTCGCCATCCTCAGCCTCCGCAGAGGTGCAGGTCGCCCCTTTACCAAGGAGCAGATTGAACAAGTCCTCTCAAATGTAGAACCCTTTGCCTCCGCGTTGCTCCTCTTACACAAAGCCAACCGGGGATTGCACCGTCACGGGGTCGATTCTGCAACCACCGCCGTGAAGCGTCTTCTGGAAAAAGGAAAAATGGGTCGCAAGATCATTGCCTTGCTCATTATCGCAGCCACAGCATGGATCACATTTGGCAAGATCGATTACAACCTCACCATTCCTTGCGTCATCAAACCAAGTGAGATCAGACACATTTCGGCGCCTTTCGATGCGGTGCTGTTACAAACCCATGTTCAGCAGGGAGATCTGGTCAAACGTGGCGACCTGCTCTGTAGCTTTGATCAACGCGATCTCCAGCAGAGTAAAACCGAACTAAATGCCGAACTGAACATCTACGAGCTTGAAAAAGATCAGGCGATGGCTGAGGACAATCCTGTGGATTTCCAGCTCGCATTGGCCAATCAGAGGCTCGCACGCGCCAGACTGGACATTCTTGAAACAAGGATCGAGCGATGCACGTTTCGATCGCCAATTGACGGAGTCGTGGTCGCGGGTGATTTACGAAAACGAATCGGTAGCATCGTCGCACTCGGAGATCCACTTTTTGAAATCGCACCACACCATGGAATGATCATCGAATTGGCTGTTCCCGAGTCAGATGCCGATGAAATGACCCTCGATCTGACTGGCAGCTTTGCCACAATCGCCCGCCCGGGACAAACGCGGACCCTGCGCATCTCACGCATCCTTCCTCAGACCGAAATTCGCGAACGTGGAAATGCATGTGTCGTTGAAGCCATCGCCGATCTTGACGAATACTGGATTCGACCCGGCATGGAAGGAGTGGCCAGGATCCACGTTGGACGTCGTCCCGTGTGGTGGATTGGAGTCCACAGAATCGTCGATTACCTACAGTTGAAGCTCTGGTTATGACCGCAAAAACAGTACCTGATAGTGCAGCACCGAAGAGCTCCTACGCAGATCGACTGCGCAATGTCCGAGCCGGCACGCGCCAGGAACTGACGGTCACACGTCATTTATTCAGGGGCGAACCATCCTATGTCGTGACCGACCCCATGACACTCCAAAGTCACCGCTTCGACCCCGCGAACTACAACATATTCATCGCTATTGACCAGCGTCGCGAGTTGCAGGAGATCTTCGAAATGTTATGCGAAGACAACAACCTGCAACAGGAGGACGAGGAGCACTTCTATCAGTTCGTGTTCCGACTCCATCAGTTGGGATTTCTAAGCCTGCCCTTCTCCGACGACAAACTGCTCTATCAACGCAACGTCCGCCTCAAACAGCAACGATTGAAGCAGCAGATCACGGGGATTCTCTTCCTTCAGATTCCACTGTTCAACCCGGACAGCTTCCTTGAAAGAACGCTCCCCTACGCAAGACACATTTTCAGTCGCTGGTTCTTTGGAGCGTGGATCTGTCTTATCATCTTCGCGGGTTATGTGGCATTCAAGGGCTTCCCCCAGCTACTCCAGCCAATTCAGGGTGTCCTGTTACCGCAAAATCTACCCCTGATGTGGTTGACACTCATAGTCTTGAAGCTTTTCCACGAATTCGGACACGCTTACGCCACAAAACTCTTCGGGGGATATGTACCCGAAATGGGCGCATACCTCATCATGTTCACCCCATGCGCGTATGTCGATGCAACCGCATGCTGGGGTTTCACAAGGAGACGAGATAGAATCATCGTTTCCATGGCAGGCATGTATGTTGAGAGTATCTTCGCAGCATGCGCCGTACTCGTCTGGTCCGTGACAAGTCCGGGCATGCTGCACGACCTGGCGTATAACATCATCCTGCTCGCAAGTGTCATCACCATCCTCTTCAATATCAGCCCGCTCATGCGATTCGACGGATATTATGTACTCAGCGACGTTCTTGAGATTCCCAACCTCAGACAGAGATCTACTCAATATGTCACCAATATTGCAAAGCGGATCTTCCTGTCAATTCAATCGCCACCACCCTCTGGCAGCAGGTGGGCGAGATTGTTCCTCTTCTGCCTCGGCGTCGCTTCCTCGATCTACCGAATCGCTATCACACTCGGCATTGCAACGCTCGTCGCCATGAAAATCCCAGGGGTAGGCATCGTGGCCGCCGCCCTCCTCCTGGGGAAATTCATTGTGGGATCACTGAAACGCCTGACGTTGTACTTGTGGAAAGCGGAGGAAACTATCCGAGTGCGTAGAAGGGCAATTGCAATGAGCATCATGGTCCTGGTAGGCTTGCCAACCGCACTCTCGCTCCTGCCAATACCAACCTCGGTCTATGCAAGTGGAGTCTTCGAACGACAGAACGAAAGTGTCATCCACGCAGGCGTTGATGGATTTATCCAGACGATCCCCGCACGTCTGGGAGACCAGCTCGAGCAAGGCGACATCATTGCCATACTCGAACACGATACACTGAATGAACGCATCATTGAAGTCTCAGCTGTCATCGAAGCCTCGAACATACGCTACAATGCCCTCCTGATCCACGATCCAATCCTTGCGCTACGCGAAAAAGAGCAATTGGCTGTGTATCAGTTGGAGCTTCAGAATCGCCAGGCTGAAGTCGATGAGCTGACGGTTCGAGCAGAAAATCGAGGCACCATCATCAAAGGACTTCGTGAGACTGATTTGGGACGCTATCTGCAGGTCGGCGAGCCGATCGCTGCCATCGTATCCGGTGCATGGCAAGTGCGAGCGATTCTGACTGAAAACGAAATCGCGACCGCCCGTCCAGAAGTTGGCGACACCGTCGAAATTCGTACCATAACATCGCCCGATCGTGTCATCCAGGGCATCATCACGCGCGTTGCACCGACTGGCTCTCGAACCATCCACAAAGAAGCGCTCACGCATACCGGAGGGGGAGACATTGCAGTGTTGGAGAAAAACTCACGAGCACAGCAGCCCTATTTTGAGATCACGGTTGAAGCAATCGAGGCTGAATCGTACAAACACATCTACGGCGTGGTCTGCAACCTGCGAATGCGTGCCGACTCAGAAACCATAGGAACCAGCCTGGTGCGACGGTTCTTCCGCTTCCTCGACATGCTCAATCAACGATAATGACACAGAATTCGCCTGAGACATCTGAACACTCGATGGGCGATGTTGGTACGGTTGCATATACATTGAACATGGATCTGTCGGGCACAGGTGTCAGCGAGTGGGCAAAACCTGCAACTTGTGGGCAGGCGAAAACCGACCATTGCTGGGAATTTCTACCAGGCATCCCGGGGGCCGACCTGGTTCAATTGCGGGGTCGATTCCATGAACAGGACCCGATGGAGGCCGCGTATGCTTTCGATGAAGCAGTTGCCAATCCTTTGAAGGTCATGAACCGGTCGGGTAGAATGTGCAGAGAAAGGACAATGGCTACATGAAGTGGAACATTTTCTTACCCGTAGGGCTGCACTGGAATGAACGACTCTGCGATCTTACACGCAGAGCCGTTCATGGTTGGCAGACATGATAGACAATTCTGTCCGATCTCAATGACTGCTATCGAACATCGATGACGATCGGGCCTTCAAACTGGATCGGCATCAAAAGGTGTTGAGCGCCGACGATCATCGTATTTCGCCCTGACTTCAACTTCAACTTCAACTCAAACACCCCCACTGCCTCCTTCGTCGCTCTCAGCGCCACCGTTCCGAGATACGATCGGTCCGTCAAAGAGACATCTGAGTACATTCCAATCACCATTGCTGCTGCGGTTTTTTCTGCGGAGATATTCTCAGTCTGAGTGAACAGGTAATCCGATCGGTCGTCCTCGACGAGCGTCCCGGTGACCTTGAGTTCACCATGATCGCCACCAGTTGTGGACACTGCGAATTGGTACCCCCGAACATCACCAGCCCCGGAGGCGAAGACATCGACCCACAGTGTACCGCCGGGTTTGACGGATCGACTGCGCGGCGACAACGTAAGCACGACAGTACCACTTTGCCGCTGAGAGATACTGCCGGTCAGGGCATCACCGGGTGGCTGTGGGATCGGTGCGCCGTCGCCGGAGCAATCGCATGGAACAGCTCCCTGGGAAACGTTCAGGCCGTTGAGCACGTCGAAGATGTTCACAACTCCATCCGGCGTACACGCTCCCTGGGATCCTGCGATGTCTACCTGCGATAATGCGCAGACGCTGTTACCGCTGAATCCGTCCAGAATGGCTATGATGTCGAAAAGGTCCACCACGCCATCCGGACCGCAGCCAGCGAGTCCAGCCACGTCGCCGTAAAGGGCTGGACTGTTGGAGCAGATGTTTGCTCCACACGAGTCGAACGTGCAGACCAGTGCATCGTCGCAATCCGCGGCTGCGATGCATTCCTTTGGAGGAGCGGTGGTCGCGGCGGAATGGAATCCGCCAGTCAGGGTGTAGATTCCGCCTGTGTTCGTCTCCGCGTCGGGTTGTCCTACGGTTCCGGTCAGCGTGAATGAAATGCTGGACATTCGTCCGCCACCACCGTCCACGGTCGATCTGGTGATCTCGAATCCGTATCCAATTCCTGTCATGCAGATACATGCTGCGGACATCGCGATTGAGGTCAATAACTTATTCATGGTAAATCTCCTTAGCCTTACGTTTTCTGGTATGGGTTGTGAGATTCCAGTTATTTACGGTCGCTCTGGACAAGCTGCATGAGTTCGGTCATGGACGCACGGAGGTCTTCGAGGTCGGCGCGAAGCGCGGCGTTCTCCAGCATCTGAGCGTCCAGCTTCTCTGCCTGCCTGTGTGTGATGACGGCTGACGCTTCGTGATCGACGCCGACGAGGACGTTCACGAAACCGTAAATGTCACTCTCAGAGTCTGACCATGCACGACCCAGAATCTGCCCGAGATGCTCCAGTTTGAGATCGTCTGATTTGACCGCGATGGCCGTCCCATCTTCGAGACCTGAGGCTACGATGTAGTCACCGGTATCGACGTGTCCACGGACGACGACCTGAATCTGACCCATGAAGGCGATCTTCTCGAAGTCATCTGCACGATCGGGGTCAGGAAAGTTGCCCAGGACGACGGGTGCGTAGGAGATGGCCATGATGTTGTCAGCACCTTCTGTGTTGAGGCTGATTTTCCCGCCGTACACGCCGACGATCTGCCCCATCTGGAAGGTGTCGGCTGGGTCGAGCTTGGGCAGCCATTCCGCGTAGTCCGCACCCTTGGAACCATAGGTCACACCTTCGTCCTTGGCATTCTGTGCGGCTGTGATCTTGAGTGCGGTCACTGCCAGCGAAACCGGGTCCAGTGTGAATAGACCTGTCACGCCATTGGAGTTCGCCCAGGTGTACATGGACTGGAGCTGTGACACTGTTGGCGGGGTGAAAGTGAAAACGTTGGCCCCGAAACTCGGTAATGACCCCGGGTCGAGTTCAGTTGGGAAAAAGGACAGGGAAGGCAGGCTTCCTGGACTGAAGTTAAGATCAAGATTGACATCGAACGTGACGGGTGGCGGCGTCCAGTCACCGTTCTCCAGGTCAAATCCTTCGATTCTTCCGGTGATACGACTTTCCCCATTCCTGAAGGTGATGAAATTGTTATTCTTGTTTGTACTGGGGTTATCGATTCTGATCATAATACCCTGAGCGCTCGACGTACCATAATTACGAAAGACCGCGACAGGTCCTGTTGCATCACCTCGAACGATCATGGTCGGTGTGGTATTGGATGATTTTTGAATGATAAAATTCGTGTCGCCATCAGTGTCCTTGACGCGAATATTACCGCCACCATCGGCTCCCACGAATTGAGTAACCCTGTCGGAACCGTTGGCGTCTTTTACTGCGAGATAACCGTGATCCGGTGATCCAGCCAAGTACGTCATGCGTATATTCTCTGATCCGTTCGGGCCTTTTGTTGACATGATGCCTACACCATCTGTGTTCACCATATGAGACACCCTATCATCACCACTAGAGTCACGAATAGCGAGATACCCGTGGTTTGGTGAACTGGCATCGTTGGTCAGGCGGATATTGTCATTCCCATTCGGGCCTTTGGTGTATAATTTGCCTCCCCTGTCGCTGCCCACCCATTGTGCAACGCGAGAGTCCCCGCTTGCATTTCTGACACTCATGAAACCGTGGTCAGGCGATCCGGAGAGCCAGCTTGCGTCAACATTGATGTTCCCGTTCGGACCATATGTTCTCAGGATACCAGCCGAGGTTGTTGTATCGGTAGTCGCAGCGATTTCGCCGACGGCGTGTATGTCGCCGATAACACTGAGCTTTTCCGTTGGATTGGTGGTTCCGATCCCGACATTGAACGCATCATCGACGTACAGCCCGCGTGTCTGCATGGCGTAGGGTGTGGCTGTCAGGTGCGTTCTCGGCGAGAGTGTCTCAAAGCTGCCCGAACCAGCCGGACTGCGGACGTCGATCTCCAGCCAGCGATCGTCGCCGTTGAAACCATCCACACCGAAGTCCAACTCGACTGAGAACAATCCATCGACCACATCCACAGAATTGACACTGGTTTGTGTAATCGACGGTTCACCCACAGAATCGCTGTAGAGCAGGAATGTGAAATCAGCAGTGTCATTTACTGGCACACCATTCAAACTGAGCTGCCCCTGGTAGGTGAATGCGGTGGACACTGGATCGCTGCAAAGTCCGATCTCGCACGTCGCCCCCAGACCCTGATAATTGCCGCCAGACGTGAAGCAATCGGCCCCCTCCAATTCACCACAATTGCCGTCCGGCAGACAGCACGCACCGACACACACATTGCCGCATGGGACGCCCACACCCGCAAAACTGCCGTTATTGGATTCGCAAGGGGATTTAGGTATTGGCGTACATTCGCCAGTGGGGAGGCAGCACGCTCCAGGACACACTGTATCGCACAAGCCGAGACCGGCCGTTGGGGTACCACCAAGACCTAAACATGAGATCACCTCGATAACCTCAATGCAGCGATCTGGCAGGCAACAAGTGACAAGCTGGGCGTAGGACGCCGTTTGAAACGATACAACCGCCACAGCGGCCAATAAAATCAGGTTCTGAACTTTCTTCATCACAAAAGTCTCCTCATCACTTAAAAAATCAGCCTATCGGGTGACAGCATGGCAGGCGCTGCCATCCGCTAAGTCACGCCGATTCATTGCTCAAACACAGGCGACTGACCCATATCAGCCGTCACACAGATCACGAAAACACGGTCCAAACTGGTCGGTATGATTTGAAAATTATCTGAATGACGTCGTAACCTGTTGTTTTGTAATGGGTTACGACACCTTGCTTGATGCGGTTCTACGGGTGTGGTAGAATGGTGGCGGAGGTTTTGTATGATGCTGTCAGGGCCTGAGCACGTCACGGCGATTCTCAACGAGATGCGATCCGGCGATGAATCGGCTGCTTCGCGTCTGTTGCCGATCATCTACAACGAGCTGCGGGCGCTGGCTGGTCATTATTTTCAGCAGCAACCTGCGAACCACACATTGCAACCGACCGCACTGGTCCACGAAGCCTATATGCGGCTTGTGGGGCAGGACGGTCCGCAATGGTCCGACCGAGCGCATTTCATGGCGATCGCCGCCCAGGCGATGCGACATGTCCTGGTCGATCATGCCCGCAAGCGAAAAGCATCGAAACGCGGCGGGGACGACTGGGGACGGGTGACGCTGGACAACGCCCTGGCTGTCATGGAATCCGGCGGTATTGATGCGCTTGCATTCGACGACGCATTGGTCCGACTCGGTGAGCGGAGTGAGCGGCAGGCACGGATAGTGGAGATGCGTGTGTTTGGCGGGATGACGATCGAAGAGGTTTCGCGTGCGATGGATGTCGGACTGACGACGGTGAAGTCTGACTGGACGATCGCCAAGGTATGGTTGAAACGCGAATTCTCGGAACACGCCCGATAATGCAACCCTCCATGCACGATCGTGCTGGGGCGATCCTGGTCGAAGCCCTGCAAAAGTCCGGGGCTGCACGCCGCTCCTATCTGGATGAAGCGTGTGGCGACGATCGTGAACTGCGCGCAGAAGTCGATTCACTCCTGACTGCCTCTGATGAAAAAATGACCCTGCTGGATGAGCCGGAACGCGCCGCTGTGGTAGCACAGTTCGCGGTGGATGGTGCTGATCGGTTGATCGGAAAACGCGTGGGTCGGTTTACGGTTGAGCAGGTGATCGGATCCGGTGGGATGGGGACGGTCTATCAAGCCATGCAGGATACACCGCGTCGGATCGTGGCATTGAAGGTGATCCATCGGGGCGTTTCGTCACCGTCTGCACTTCGCCGTTTCGAGATAGAATCACAACTGTTGGGACAGCTCCATCATCCGGGCATCGCTCAGGTTTATGAATCGGGTGTGCATGACGATGGATTTGGCGGATTGCCCTACTTCGCAATGGAGTATCTCAAGGATGCGATGCCGATCACAGGTTACGCCGAGCAGCATCAACTGAGCAGTCGTCAGCGAATGGGGTTGTTCGCAGAGGTATGCGACGCCGTCCATCACGGACACCAGAAGAGCATCATCCATCGCGACTTGAAACCCGACAACATTCTCGTCGATACGAGTGGACGCGCGAAGGTCATCGATTTCGGTGTCGCACGGGCGACCGACGCGGATATACAAGCCACAACCCTCCTCACCGAGGCCGGGAATATCATCGGCACGCTCGCCTATATGAGTCCCGAGCAGATCAGCGGTGATGGCACGCAACTCGATACGCGATCCGACGTGTACGCGCTCGGCGTCGTCCTGTATGAACTGCTGGCGCTGCGATTACCCTACGATCTGCGAAATCGGTCGATCCCCGAGGCTGGTCGCATCGTCCGAGAGGATTCACCGGGGAAACTCAGTCAGGTCAATCGAACGTTTCGCGGCGACATCGAAACCATCGTCGCAAAAGCGCTCGACAAGGAGAAGGACCGTCGATACCCATCCGCAGCCGAACTCGCCGCAGACGTTCGGCGATACCTCCGCAACGACCCGATCCTCGCACACCCACCCAGTGCGACATACCAGCTTCAGAAATTTGCCCGGCGTCATAAGGGGCTCGTCGCCGGCGTCGTGTTTGCATTCCTGGCCCTCGTGATCGGGACCGCCGTCGCAACGCAATACGCGATCAAAGCCAATCGACAAGCTCAGATCGCCCGTGAGGAGGCAGAACGTGCGTCGCGACGCTTCGAGCAGGTCCGGGAACTCGCACATACCTTCATTTTCGATTTCCACGACAAGATCGTACACCTTCCCGGATCGACCCCGACGCGTATATTTCTGGTCTCCACCGGAATTCGTTACCTCGACGATCTCGCAGAAGAAGCGTCCGATCAGCCCGATTTACTGCTCGAGTTGGCCGATGGATATGCGAAAATGGGAGATGTGCAGGGACGTCCCAACGACGCGAACCTTGGCGACTTGAGTGGTGCATTGGAGAGCTATCACAAGAGTCTGGAAATCCGTCGCACCCTGAGCAGTCACGATCCCGAAAACCTCGCCTTCCAGCGAATGCTGGCTATCAATATATCCTCGATCGGGGATGTCCAGGCGGTGATGGGCGACATGGACGCCAGCTTGAGGAGCTATCAGGACTACATGGACATCGTAGAACCCTTGTACCAGAAACAGCCGGACCACGCCGGCATGCAACGAATGATGACGTTTGGCCACAATCAGATGGGCAAATACTACAAGGCGAATGGTCGCCTGGACGACGCATTGACCAGCTTCCAGGCAAGCCTCGCATTGCGCGAAAAACTCGCACGATCGAAACCCGACGATGCAAGATCCCAGCGGGAGGTTACGGTCGGACATTGCAAAATTGGCGACGTCAACATGTCAATGAACGACTTTCAAAGTGCGCTGGACAGCTTTCAGCGTGCACACGAGGTCCGCCTGAAGCGTGCAGCTTCAAATCCGAACAACATGTACGCGCAGCGCGATGCATCTTTCACCTATGGCAGAATCGGTAATGCACTTCTCGCGATGAACAGAACGGATGAAGCCCTTACAAATTACACCGAGAGTCAGAAAATTCGTATGGCACTCTCCAGGGCAGACCCGGAAAATACAAATGCACAAAAGGACGTCGCCGTCGGACTGTTCCGGATCGCAGAGGTTCAACAGAAAACACAACAATTCGCTCTAGCGCGTGACAATGTACGCGATTTTATCGACATTTCTGAGAAACTCGTCGCGCGTGATGAAAACAACGTCAATTATCGAGGCTTCCTGGCTGAGGGACATATGAAATTGGGCGACATCTATGCACAACTCGGTGAAATGGATGCAGTGATAACACATTATCAGTCCGGTATTCGGATGCAGAAACTGCTCATCAGCATGGCCCCTGAACTGCCGGAATATACACGCAGCTATGCGAACTATATTGAACTGCTCGCTCGAGCGCAAATGGAGGCTGGCCAACAAGCAGATGCGATCGAGAATTTTCGAAAAGGACTGACAATTCGAGAAGAATACGCAACATCAGTCCACGAGGATCGCAGGGGAGCTCGTGAGCTTGCAACGGCGTACGCCTGTCTCGGCGACGTTCTCATGGTATATTCGCAGGAATCATCGGATTCCCAGCACGACAAGCTTAATGGAGTGCAAGAAGCACGAATCTACCTGGAGAAGGCTTACGACATACTGATCGAGCAGCAAAAGCTCGGCATTCTCGATGAAAATGGCGAGCAATCACTCTCTGAACTGACGGACAAAATTGCGGCGATCGATAAGTAGTCGTCCCCGAAAAACATTAGCTACGCTTCAGTCTGAGCGTAAAATACCGATCGCCAGGGTGCATACTTTGCAAGGAAACCAGGAGCGAAAACTCAAAACCTTGCAATATTGGCATGAACCTCCTCTCAAATTATGCGTTCGTCGAGGATAGAGATGGTAGATGCGAAGGCAGGAATTCTGCCCGGCCCGGAACCAGACAACGAGTTGGCGCGATTGCGGCTTACGATGCATCACGCATACTTCCCAACCTGAGTTTGGAGCTTATGCTTGAACAGAGCGGTGACGATGGGGTTGGCTTCATGTGACGTCAAGATCCATCAGGTCGGCTAATCGAAGGGTGACATGGTAAAAAACAAACAGCTTGACGCTGACATTCAGCGCTTGACAGCGATCCAGGCCGACGTGCTTGATCGTTTAGGTCCGACGGGGCATACGCAGGCATGTGACCAGTTGTTGCGGCTCTGCCAGGAGGGCCAGAACAACGCGTACCACGACGCGCGTGAACGGATCAATAAACTCACGCTTGATGACATTCGTGAGCTCATCAAGTCACTGACTTTGCGTTTCCATCTGCGTAATCAGGCGGAAAAGGTCGCCATCATACGAATCAATCGCTTCCGGCAGCGTGAAGCCACCCCGCACGCACCCCGCAAGGAATCTATCGCGGACGCGGTTTCAAGGCTCAAGTCACGAGGCATGTCTTACGACGATGTCATGGGCATTATTGGACGCATTGATATTCAGCCGACCTTGACAGCCCATCCAACCGAGTCCCGTCGTCGCACACTCCTGCGGAGGCATCGCGAGATTGCCGAATGCCTGCTCAAACTGGGCGAGACTTCCAATGACATACCCGCAAAGACACACATCGAAAATACGATCCGACAATCCACGCTCCTGCTGTACGGTTCAGATGAGGTGCGCATCGAACGCCTCAGCGTTCTAGAGGAGATCGTCGCATCGCTGTATTTCCTGACGGATTCAATCTGGCATGTCATCCCTCGAATTTCTCGGGACGTGGCAGATGCCATCCAGCAACACTTCAACGTCCGACCGGAGTTACCTGCCATCGTGCGATACCGAACGTGGATTGGTGGAGATCGAGATGGGAATCCACTGGTGACCTTCGAGATGACGCTGGAAAGCCTCCGGCTTCATCGTCAGGCAGCCATCGATCTCTACGATGGAAAGCTCAACGAGTTGATGCAATTGCTCAGTCTGTCAGAGCGGCGACTTTCCATTCCCAGAGAACTGACTGCGAGAGTACAACCCGATCAACTGACTGATCTTGTTCGTGACGAGTATTCAGCGCGGCTAAAGCATGAACCATTTCGCCTGAAAATAGCTGAAATGCGAAGCCGGTTGACCCCCGTTACCGACGACCACACGGTCTACTCCGCCGAGGCATTTGTGGCAGACCTCGAACTGCTCACCGATAGCCTGCACCAGATGAAACTCGCCGAAATCGTCGACTCCAGCGGCCTAGCAGATCTGCTGATTCAAGCAAAGGCATTCGGTTTTCACCTGGCCGCACTCGACATTCGCCAGCATAGCGATGTCCATGAACAGGTTGTCGCAGAACTAATGGCACACACCGGCGTATGCAAGGACTACCGGTCGCTGGGGGAAGCAGGCAGGGTCGATATACTATGCAGGTCGATAGAACACACTACCCTGGACAGCCCCGGCATCGAAGATGTCAGCGACACAACACACGAGCTTCTCAGGGTTCTCCGCATCATCGAACAAACGTGCAGACACGATCTACAGGCGTTCGGCAGTTACATCATCAGCATGACCAACAGCGTCAGCGACGTCTTGGAAGTCTTGTGGTTGATGCGCCTGACGCATTGTGCCGTCATGGATATCGTGCCATTATTCGAAACGATCGACGATCTCGACCATGCTCCCGACCTGCTGAATGGCATGTTGGCCAACCCTGTCTACAGAAAACACATAGAATCTCGTGGGCAGTTTCAAGAAATCATGCTGGGCTATTCAGACAGCAACAAGGACGGCGGCTTTCTCATGTCGAGCTGGGTTCTTCAAGCCGCCATGTCAAAACTTGCAGGAGTATGTCGAAACAAGGATGTGAGATTTCGCTTCTTCCATGGAAGAGGTGGAACGGTGGGGCGGGGCGGCGGACGATCCAATCGCGCGATCCAGGCGACACCCCCCGACAGCCGAAACGGAGGGATTCGAATGACCGAGCAGGGTGAGGTCATTTCGTTTCGCTACGCGATCCCGGACATCGCCCACCGACATCTCGAACAGTTGGTCAGCGCCACCATCCTTGCAGAATCCGAGGCCTCGTCAGCCCCCGAGTCGCGTGCCAGCGCGGACGAGCAACTCATGGTACGGTTGAGTGATCGCGCGATGGCGGCCTATCGGGAACTGATTGACGACCCCTCTTTCTGGGACTGGTTTACCAAGGTGTCACCAATCGCACATATCAGCGCTTTGCCGATCGCCTCGCGACCAGTGTCCAGATCAGGCGGCGCTGTGCATTTTGAGAACCTCCGCGCCATTCCATGGGTTTTCTCCTGGACTCAGATGCGCATCAATGTTCCAGGGTGGTACGGAATCGGCACCGCGCTCAGCGAAGCCATCGCAGAGTCTCAAGAAAACATCAGCATACTAAGCCGCTGGTATAAGGAGTGGGAATATTTCCGGGGGGTAATTAACAACGCTCAGCAGGAGATGGCTCGTGCGCGGCTGGACATCGCACGCCAGTACGATGAGCTTTCCCGCGACAATGGTCAAGATGCGTCCAGACATTTCGAACGCGTCTCGGCGGAGTTTCAGCTCGCCCGCACGGCGATACTGCGGATCACCGGCCAACAGGAGATCCTCGACAACAACCCTGTCATCCAGCGATCCATCGAGCAGCGCAACGGCCTCACAGATCTACTCAACCTGTTGCAGGTGGAGTTGCTCCGGCGATACGCCATTTCCGACAAGGCGGAGAAATCGCGATTACGGCCGGTGCTCTTCGCAAGCATAAACGGAATAGCAGCCGCGATGCAGAGTACGGGTTAACCGCGATGCAGAGTACGGGTTCACCGCTCTTTACCCCTATGGGTGGACTCATCCTGTCGGGGCATGATGTCGTTGGGGCATTATTCCCCGGTGACATTATTGGCGCCGTAGGGTCCGCTGTGCGGACCATGTCTCCGCATCTCCTCAAAGGGGGATTCATCAGGGAAACGGGGGACTCATCAGGGAAGCAGGGAATTCATCAGGGAAACTTCCGCGCTCCATATCCCCATCGCGAAATTCAAGACACCCGTCGCGAACCTGATTATTCAACTTTGATGACAACCGCCATCGCCGTATCGCCCGCAGCACAGCCGGTGAACAACCCATATCCGCCGCCAGCAAGGACAAGCTCTTCAATCAGCTCAATAATCGACCGGGCGCCAGTAGGTGCTTGTGGATGCCCCCACACGAGGGAGCTGCCAAAGCGATTCATTTCCGACACTTCGATCCCCATGGTCTGGGCGAAATAGAGATCATTGATCGCGAATGGATTGTGCGTCTTGATGGCCTTGACACCATCCAGACGGATGCCCGCACGATCGAGCGCCTGCCGCGACGCAGGAACGTTGGCCATGGGCATGAGACCTTTGTCAGCCCTCGCCTGGCCGAACGAGATGAAACGCACCGTCACGTTTCGATCACGGCTTAGTTCCGCTGCCTTATCTCTTGTCGTGATGAGCAGGCCCGCGTTCCCATCCGCCGGATGCGTTTGATTTCCAAATGTAACGGATCCACCATCGGCGATGGGCCTGAGTTTTGCAAGTCCCTCAGCCGTCGTAGGAAATACACCTTCGTCACCCTCAAGGCTGTAAAGCACCTTGCGGTTGGAGGAGTCCGAAACGTCGAATGGCAGTTTCATGAAGCGCTTCAAGAACGCAGCCTTGTCCTTGAGGGCATCCTGATACTGCTGGTACCGCATCAGGACAACCTCGTCCTGAGCAGCTCGATCAATCCCGGCGATCTTCGCAACGTTCTCCGCCGTCTCAAACATGGAGTTCTTCGCAAATGGATCAAAACTGAAATTATCCCAAACCCAGTCCTCCTTCTCGCCAATACCACCGGCAGCCGTAGGATTCGGATAATATATGTGGGGAGAATTGCTGGTGCGATCGCAGAGAATACCAAGCACAGCCGTATGCGAACCCATCTCAACCTCCATCGCAGCACCAACGATGACACGGGCAGACGTCGCGCATGCCTGACTGATGATAGGACCAGTCATATGGGAAGCGCCAATCAATCCCGCCAGCCAGGGACCACCATAGAACCCGGACCGCTGAGGGACCGTGCATCCCACGGATATCCCGTCAATGTCCTCCGATGAAATGTGACGCTCTTCGAGAGCTTCACGAGCGACCGATGCCGCGAAACGCATCGCGTGCAAATGGCTGAAGCTCCCCTGCCACTTGCAAAAAGGTGTCGACCAGTATCCACCATAGGGTATGAAAGCTTTTTCGAATTGCATGATTTTACCTGATTGGTCCTGTCCGATCTCGATATCCACGAACGATAGGCAGATATAGACTACATGACTATAGCTATGTCCATATTTTACGCCCGGACGGACCAGGGGTCAATCGTGTAAGCCAACCGCGCATCCCCAGAAACATGTAGCCAAAGTCAGGCTGCCTGTCGGTTTGAAGCAGACGGCAAGGAGTCAGAGCGAAGGGCAAGACCCCGCAGCAAGGGAACCCGACAAGCCCGGCTGCAAAGGGAACCGGCAAGCCCGTCAGCAAGGGAGCCCGGCAGGCCCGGCGGACGGCATCTCAGCGGTTTTCGTCGGGGTCGTTGCCAAGCAGGGCTTTATAGGGGTCAGCCGAGTTGTTCGAGGGGGCGTATTTTTGCAGCAGATTGCGGATGCGCGTCTGGTTGGGGTCAATTTCCAGCGAGCGATGCCAATGCTCCAGGGCTGAGTCCCGCATGGCGAGTTTTGTGTCGTCTTGTGCAAATTCCAGCATATTGATCGCCCCGAGTCCGGCGTGGGCTTTGGCGAGGCGATTATCGAGACTCAGCGCGTCCTGATACGCAGTGGCCGCCTCGTCATACAATTTCATACGAAAAAGACAATACCCCTTGGCTTCGTGGGCAGCCGCCAGGGTTGGATCCATCATGATGCCCTGCTCGAGGGTCGCGCGGGCGATTTTGAGGCGACCCTGCTTCATGAAGGTGTTGGCCAGATTGACCAGAACGAGGGGCTGATGGTTGTCGCGTTCCAGTGATGCTTTATAGGCCGAGATGGCTTCGTAGTGCTTGCCCTGCGATTCGAGTGCGACGCCGAGGTTGACATAGGCGTGTGCGCGGTCGGGGTCCACATCGATGGCTTTGTTGAATCGTTCGACTGCCATGGTGGGTTCGCTGAGCTGCTGATAGCAGACGCCAAGGCTTAGCTGGGCGTTGTAATCGTCCGGGCGGAGGTCAACAGCCGCAAGATACACCTCCACGGCATCGCGAAGGCGTTTGGAGTAATGGTAAAGTTGCGCGAGACTAAAGGTATCGCTGAAGGAATAAGGGTTAGCACTGACTGCATTACCATAAGCAGTGATTGCCTTACTGATTTCACCCATTCGACGATAAATGTCGCCAAGGGCGGAATGGGCTTCTGCCATCTGCGAATCGAGGCGAACTGCCTGCTCAAACGCAATTCTGGCTGCTTCGAGGTCGTCTTTTTCCAGGAATTCCTGCCCACGGTCGATGTGTTTGGTAGCACGATAGGTGTTCAGGCGGGATTCGACGTTCTGGCAGCCGGGCGATGCAGTGAGCGTTAGCATCAGCGCGAGTACAAGCACTGGCTGGAGGGCGTGGCTTGCGGCGATTCTGACGCGTGGATTGTTGTTCAAATCGGACATGTAGGATGTTGTCTGTTTTTGTCTTGAGCTTTTTGTCTTGAGCTTATGCTCGGAGGTTTTGCCTTGAATGATCGGGTTTCGTCCTGATTCCTCATCAACAGGATCGGGCCTTGTCCTGATCCCTCATCATATTCGGACCCGGGGTTTGCAGGCTGTCTGGTTGATTTATCAGTACCGCGTTATACCATGTTTCATAGCTTGGGACCAGTTATCTTACCTAATTGCACAACCAGGTATCAACCTGTTCATAGCGGAGTTTCACCTTGTCACAGCGCTTTTTGCTCGCCATCCCTGTCTACAATGAAGAGCAGTATCTATCCAAGGTTCTCCAGCGATCGAGGGAGTACCTGCCTCATATTCTCGTCATCGACGACGGTTCCACAGATTCGACAGCAAAACTGCTCGAAAAAGAGGATGGGATCTCCGTGATTCGCCATCCGGAGAACCGTGGATACGGTGCAAGCCTCGCCAGTGCGTTCTCATACGCCATCCGCGAGAATTTTGACTGGCTTATCACCATGGACTGCGACGAGCAGCACGAGCCGGCGTTTTTACCCCGATTTACCGAGGCTGCTGAGCGGGACGACTGCGACATTATCAGCGGTTCGCGGTATTTGTACGAGTTTGACGCACCGGATGTTCCCCCGGCGGACCGGCGTGCGATCAATCAGCGTGTGACGAAGATGCTGAACGATCGACTCGGACTCAGTATTACGGACGGATTTTGTGGATTCAAGGCCTATCGCGTTGATTGCCTGCGGAATTTTTCGATTACCGTCCCAGGATACGCGATGCCGATGCAGTTCTGGGTTCAGGCGTGGCGGGCTGGATTGCGGATTTCGGAGATTCCGGTCCGATTGATCTACAACGATCCCACGCGTCATTTCGGCGGACTGCTCGATGACCCGGTGTCTCGGATCCAGCATTATCTGGCTGTGTTCGAGTCGGAAATGAACGCGGCAGCGGGTGCGAATCCTGCATCGAATTCTCTGGCGGATTGCAGCTTTTTTGATTGCGATGGTCCAAGCTGCGCCGTCGGTTCCTGATTTGGGTTCTTCGTTTTGCCTGAATTGCCGAGCCGTTGGTGTATTATTTCGTATTGAGGTGAGGTTCCTGTTATCCGAGCCGTGACCGTAAGGGAGCGGGCTCCAGAGAAACCGCTCCCTTACGGTCACGGCTCGGAAACGAAAACGTCGATAATGACCAGGCACTGCTACGCATACTAAATGATGAATATCGATTCTCTGGACAACTGCTGGACGCCATACTGCCACGCGCCGCCACTGATTTCGGAACGGATCATGCTGGATTTTGATACCCTTCGCACGCCTCCCAGTCATGGCGATGTGCTCGTCGAGCCGGCGATGGATCGGTTGGCTGGTCTCGTTGAACAGAACCGGGAATTGATCGCAAGCTACATATTTTCGCTGGCTGGCGTTCCGATTGGCGATCTCCGGAAGATGGTGCGTGGTGCGCTTTGCCCGGACTGTCGAGGTCCGATCATCGTGACGGGACATCAACCTGAATTTATTCATGCAGGGGTCTGGGCGAAGCATGTCGTCGCGTCGGATCTTGCGAAGCGCATGGACGCAGCCGCGGTCAATCTCATCGTCGATTCGGATGCACCCAATGATGCGACGTTGGATGTTCCCGGTGTGGCGGGGGATCACGCTGTGTGGCGGGCGGTTCGGTATGGTCAGCTCTTGCGGGGCGGCGTCTTTGAACACATTGCAGCCATCGGCGATGAAGCGTGTGGCGCGTTTGAGGATGACGTTCGGCGACAGATGGGCGGATTGTATGATGCGTCCTGCATGCCGGAATACTTCGATGCATTGAAGCAGGCGGTGGAACCACGTGACTGGGTCGATCAGATGGTTCATGCCCGAAAAGTCGTTGAGCAGTCGTTCGGCGTGGAGATGATCGAGCATCGGATCAGCCGGGTCTTTGCAGGACCGCTCCTTGCTGAGATGATGCTGAATGCTGAGCGGTTCGCGGAATGTTACAATGGAGCGCTGGCAGATTATCGGCGTCGGTATGGCGTGCGTAGTGCAAATCGGCCCATCCCTGACCTGATCTGCGATGGGGGGCGGTGCGAGGTTCCGCTGTGGGCGGTTCGCGATGAAAAACCGCGGCAGAGGCTGTTCGTGGAATCGCGTGGCGACACGGTGACGGTTTACGCAGATTCGGACATGATTGGGGAAGTGTCGCGCGATGACCTTCTGGATTGGGAGCGGGCTGAGGCTGCTCTGTGCAGGGCGGGGGCGTGCGTGTTTCGGCCTCGAGCGTTAAGCCTGACGCTATGGGCACGGTTGCTGCTGGGCGATCTGTTTATTCACGGGATCGGTGGAGCCAAGTACGATCGCATCACGGATGAGATTATTCGGCGATATTTCGGCGTAGAACCACCCGCCATGGCATGTGTCTCTGCCAGCCTGATGCTCGATCTGCCGCAGAAGGATGTCTCGCCTGAATCGCTGGTAGAAGCCATTCGCCTCGCCAGAGATGTGCGATACAACCCGCAGAATTATGTGGGTGATGTGGATGAAGCGAAGGCGGAAGAAGCGAAGATGCTTGTGGATGAGCGGCGGTCGGTGCTAGCCGAAGCGGATGACCTGAAACAGAACGATCGGCGTAATCACAGGCAGCGGCGGGCGGTGTATCTGCGGATTTGTGCGGTGAATGAGAAGCTGTCGCGTCTTGCTTCGCCGAGTCCGGAGGAGGCAGACGCGGGGGTTCGGAGACTTCGTGAGGCGATGGATGAGCGGTTGGCCGCCCGTCGACGAGACTACTTTTTCGCGATGAACCCGCGTGCGACGCTGGAAAAATTGGCCCATGCGCTCGCCCAACCGGATGCTTTTCGACTATAGTCTGCAAAGCTGCCGTTGTGTTTCTTCGTTGGCGGCGTTTTTGTGATCCGAGCCGTGACCGTAAGGGAGCGGTTTCTCAGGTGTGCGCTCTCCTACGGTCACGGCTCGGATAGAGTGCAACGTGCATGGATCGAAGCACTCGGAGTGTTCTCTGGACCGTGCAGGATTGGCAGAATTGTGACGTACAACTTTGGAGTCCGCCATGAGCGATCAAACCGACAACCAGGATGCCCCGAAAATCATCGTCGATTCCGATTGGAAAACCGAAGCGGCGGATGAGAAAGCGAAACTCGACGAAGAAACCCAAAATGCTGCGGCGTCGCAGGAAATTCCCGAACCGAACCTTTCGGAATTGATCAATATGATCGCGATGCAGGCAGTGATCGGTCTTGGCGGGATGCAGTCGCCCACGGGCGAGCCGATCCCGCAGGATCTTCCAGTCGCGAAGCACTACATCGATCTGCTCGGTCTCCTCGAGGAGAAGACCAAGGGGAATGCGACGGAAGAGGAAGCACAGATTATGAGCGGTGTGCTCCACGAGCTTCGGATGCGATTTGTGGAATTTGCGGGCGGTGGTAGTGCGCCAGTGGCAGCACCGCCTGTAGAGTAACGATACGATTGTTTCCCTTCGCGAGTGAGTTTCCAGCGTGATCATTCCCATCCGAACTGAAATGGTTGCGCGTCGCGCGCCTGCTGCGAACTATGCGATCATTGGCATGAACTTCGCCGTGTTTGCGCTATTCAATCTCACCAGGAATCCGGATTTCGAGCTGTTCCGCGAACGATATCTCATTCTCGACGCAGAATGGCCTCACCTGTTTCAATTCTTCACCTACCAGTTTTCGCACGGTGGCATCATGCACCTGCTTGGAAACATGCTGTTTCTCTGGGTCTTTGGGAACAGTGTGAATGCGAAGATGGGGGATGTCGCATATTTTGTGTTCTACCTGGCGGGGGGGGTGTTTGCGGCGACGGCGTTTGCGTTCAACGACACGAATCGTCTCCTCGGAGCTTCCGGGTCCATCGCAGCCGTCACCACCGCATACCTCGTACTTTTTCCACGCAGTCGCGTGACGGTGATGTATGTGTTTTTCTTCATCGGGTTCTTCGAGCTGCCCGCGACGCTGCTCATCCTGTTGAAAATCATCCTGTGGGACAACATCATCGCCCCAACGATGCATCCAACGGGAATTGAAAGCGTCGCATTTTCGGCGCACATCGGCGGATATGCGTTTGGATTTGTGGCGGGTGCATTGCTCCTGGCAGGACGGGCGATCCCGCGCGACCATTTCGACATGCTTTCACTATTTGACCGGTGGAACCGTCGGCGGGCGTTTCAAACTGCGATGGCAGACCCTGAGACGCGCCGTCGCGCAGAATATGGCACTGTGGCACGAGCGCCAACCCTCTCGAAAGCGGAGCAGGTGGCAGAGGAGGCGAAATTCGATGCGATCAGTGCGTTACGCGCTCAGATTTCCTTGCTTCTCGATCAGGGCGATACCGCCGGTGCAGCCAGGACATATGAAGAACTTGCGATGCTCGACCCCTCGCAATGTCTGTCAGCCCGGAACCAGTTGACGATTGCACGCGAGTTTTATGCGACCGGACGCACGCCCCAGGCAGCCAGTGCCTTCGAACGATACCTGAAATCGTACCCCACCGGTTATGAGGCCGACGAGATGCGCCTGCTGCTGGGGATCATATATGCGCGTGACCTCCAGCGATTCCAGGAGGCTGAGAAGCACCTTGTCGCTTCACTGGGGCGGCTGACCGGTGATCGAAAGGACCAGTGTATTCAGTGGCTAGAGACTGTGCGTCACTCGCTGGGAAAGGCTGCCCCCGATGCCTGATATTGCATTTGTAAATGGTACATTTTGTCCCGCGTCAGAGGCTGTCATTTCGATCGACGATCGCGGGTTTCAGTTTGCCGATTCTGTGTATGAAGTTGTCGTTGCGTTCGATGGGAAACCGTTTGGGATGGATGCTCACCTTACGCGGTTGCGACAGAGTTTGAAACTCACGGATATGTCGCTCGACGATTTACCATACGATCTCAACGCGGTCATCGCAGATGGGCTAGCCCAGTGTGCATATCCGGAAGCAATGGTCTATCTGCAGATCACACGCGGTGTTCAACCCCGGTCCCACGTCGTCTCCGGACCGGTTCCGTTGACCCTGGTAGCCACCTTCCGTCCGAAACCTGTCATCGAGGCTGATAAGCGTCGGAGTGGACTATCCGTGGTAACTGTCGAAGACCCGCGATGGGCGCATTGCGAGATCAAAACGACCGCGTTGCTTCCGAATGTTCTGGCGAAAAATCGCGCCCGCAACGACGGATTTGACGATGCGATTTTCGTGACCACCTCTGGTGAGATTCGTGAGGCGACGTCAGCCAATGTGTTCTTCGTCAGGAATCACACGCTGGTGACGCCCGCGGCGACGAGATCCATTCTTCATGGCGTGACCCGCCGCTATATCCTCCAGTGCGCCCGATCCATCAACATCCCCGTTGAGGAAAGGTCCGTAAACATCGACGACCTCGCATCCGCCGAAGAAGCCTTTCTCTCCAGCACAACCCTCGATGTCATGCCGGTCACAAGCGTCAACAGCAAACCCATCGCCGACGGCAACCCCGGACCCGTCACGCTGAAACTCTACGACACATTCGTCGATCTTCTGAACCGCGAACGCACCCCAGCAAAGTAGCACTTCACCACCAGCCGCCCAGCACCACCCGCCAGCCCAGAATCAACCGCCAGCCCAACATCAACCAGCCAGGATCGGGGCTCCGGTTTGAAGCTCGTGCATGATGAGCAGCGTCATAAGCCAAGAAAGCAGCGACTCCGCGCCCTGATTCGCGTTGACGGCGTCGGGCATCAACCCGTCGAAGCATCCGCGAGATTTGAAATCCACCATGGGCTGTCCGATATCGTTGGTCCCGAGGAACCACGAAAAACACCGACGCATCTCCACAAGGTAGCGGTTGTCATTGCTGGCCCGGAAACCCGCCTTACACGCACCCATCAACGCGGCAATCTCGACCGGCTGCTGATCGAACCGGGGGATTTCCTGCCCACGGCGATACCACCCATCATTGCCAATCAGCGATACGCGACCCTCTTTGCTCGTCTGGATTTTGATCAGCCAGTCCAGCGACGTGATCCCGCTATCCAGAAATCGCTTCTCATCCAGAAGCAGGCCAGCAAACAGCAAAGCCTGCGGAATCCGCGCATTTTCATACGTCACAATATCCTCAAACCAAGGCCAGTCGTCGCCCCTGTTCCGCTCAAAGGAGGCATGGATACCCTCAGCATAATGACGCACAAGGTCCATCACACGCGCGTCATCACCATACTTCCGAAGATAATAGTAGCATCCGATAATCGCAAACGCCCGGGAACGATCCCACTGCGTCTCTTCCAGAGTGCCAATCGATTGCTGAAAAAGTGTCCGACAAAGCTCAGCGGACAGTTCGTCCGGCGGATGCGACACCACATACCCAAGCGACCAGAGCACGCGTCCCTGGCAGTCATCACCGCCCATGTCGTCGATCCATCGCCGGTCGAACGACATGAAATTATGGAACCGGTTGTTGTCCAGTCGCGCATAATGAATATACGAAAGATAAACGTGAAACAGCTTCAGCACGCTTTCGTCGCGGAACAACGAATAGTGCATCGCAGTTACAATCATCCCACGGGCGACATCATCGATCGAGTATCCATGGCGGCGGTCCGGCGTCGCATGAACTGCGTGCTGCAGCAAGCCCGTATCGTCCGTCATTCGACGAAGATGATCCAGACGCACCTCAGGCAGCGACAACCGCATGGCGGGCTTCTCGCGCGAAGCCTCTCCATCTGTGGGCTTCTGATAGGTGTCACACGCGTGGCTGAACACCGACGCGTAATCCTGCGCCACGTTCTTCCAGATCATCTGACGACCAAAGTCGTAGGCAGATTTCCGGATCTTTTCCCGCTTCAGATCATCGCTCAGCAGCGTATTGATGGAGTTGGCAAAACCATCCACATCCCCGAAATCGACCATAACGCCACGGCCATCCGCCAGGATCTCCTCGGCATACCAATACGGCGTCGATACAACAGCCAACCCCGAAGCGACCGCAAACGCAAGCGTCCCGGAGGTAATCTGCTCCTTCGCACGATACGGCGTCACATAGATGTCCGCAGCCTGCAGATAGTCGCAAAGATCATCCAGCGCCACATACCGATTGTGAAAAAAAACATTCTCCTCAATCCCCAGCTCCAGCGCACGCCCTTCAAGTGACAATCGGTACGATTCGCCCGACTCCTTCCGGATGTGCGGATGCGTCGCCCCAAGCACGATGTAGGCAACGTCCGGATGGTCCGGAACCACCTTCGCCAGCGCATCGATCATCGTCTCGATCCCCTTGTTCGGACTCAGCAACCCAAACGTTAGAATCGTAGGCCGACCAGAAACCTCGAAACGCTTTTTGAACGGAGCAGTATCACCGAAAGGAACGTCCGGAACGCCATGATGCACCAGATGAATCTTCTCATCAGGAACGTCAAACACATCACCCAGCATTTTCTTCGCACGATGCGCCATCACAACCACGCCCCCAGCCCGAGCGCAAAGCTTGCTGAGCACCTCTTTCTGTCTGGGCGTAGGTTCCGCAAGCACCGTATGCAGCGTCGTCACCACCGGCTTGTTCAACCGGTCCAGCATCGCCAGCAGATACTCCCCCGCATCACCACCATAAATCCCATATTCATGCTGGATACAAATCACATCGAATTTGCTGTTGTTCAGATAGTCCGCCGCAGCCCGATAGTCTTCCTTGCTATGATGTCGAATCTCGTACACAACCTCAGGACCATACGAATACCCCTCGACAACATCGTTCATCGCGATGATACCGATCCCGTTGCACTCGCTCAGTGGCCTATCGTAAAGAGAATTCGCCAGACCGGTGGAAAGGTCGTGACTAAACGTCGCGATCCCGCACCGGCGCGGGACATAGGAACTCATCACAGCCACCGACCTGGATTGTTTCTCGCATTCACTCATGACGTGTCGCTTCCTCCCGTATAACACTCCCTGGATCCCGCCATTGGATTATCGACCAACGGAGTGTATCGCCTTGAAGCTCCCTGGCAAATGGACCTTGCATGGTGTGAAAGAGATGCTTCTCTGTGTAGGTGGGTTCATCGGGCGTTGCGAAGCGAGTTACTGGCAGGTGATCCAGGTGCGTTGCGGCGAACAACCAGTTTGCATCAGAGTAATCGTCCCCAGCGTATCACCTTCGATCGTAATACCGACATCGTTGTTCAAGCACCCAGCAACCTCAATGTCGCCAACCAGATCACCATTATCTCCGAGACCATCGTCGAGAACCCGGATGCATCCCGTGTATGTGATTGGCACGAAGTTTTGCGGGATGAGGTCTGGTCCAACGAGGATGTCTCCGCTGGCGTTGAACGATCCCTTGGTTGCATTGACTGTGATCGTTCCGGTCAATGGGTCAATGCCATTCTTAGTTGAAATTGCGAACGGCTCCATGGGGTTATGCCACCTGTTCGAGGCAGCCTTTCAAATACGTTTGCAGTGCTGTACGCAAGCGGACCAGCTGCCTGCAGCCACACACCTTGCGTAAACGCGGCTCGATGTCCAACAGCGCCGTGGCCAGCCACCGATGCT